>JAQTYP010000059.1 GCA_028688235.1 Methylomonas sp. | reverse complement strand
TTTAATACATCAGCGGCCATCGGCCAGATAATGATAAAAAAAAGCGTAGTCACCCCAGCGTATAAGAATCCGGATGACGGATACGAATTCGCAGCCCCTACAGCAGACACTGCCTCGGGCATAGTCGCGGACTGATCCTGCCAAAACGAGCCCAAATAAAATAGCAACAACATCACCAGACCAAAAAACAGCCATCCGTAGATGATGTGATCGATACCGGTCGCTAATTTCATATCGCTCAAATGCCCAATCATTACGATCAAATAGGCCCGAACACCGTTCGCCAGTATAGGCACCAACACGGACAACAAAATGAAAGCGGCGCGTTTTAAATAACTGGAATAATTAAGGTAGGAATATATCAAGCCTAACGTAAAAGACGCGATCAGATAACGAATTCCGCTGCAGGCTTCTACCACCGACCATTGGCCGGAAGTCAGCGTAAAATGCAGTCCTTCCCGATAAACACTGATGCCGGTAAGCCGCAACATGGTGACCACAAACGAGGCCGTATATTCCATCAAATACGGCACGAAATCTGCCCCAAAGGGTACCATCAAAAACAAGAACAACAGCGGAAACAATAAACTAAAGACTACCCGATTACCCAATATCGCCCATATCACAAAAATCAGAACGGCAACCGTGGCGAATTGCTCGACAACCTGCACCTTGCTAAGTACCGCAACCAACCACAGGAATCCGGAAACCGCCAGTAACATCAAAACCGGATAACAGGGAACAGGCGCCAACTGTTTCAATACGTCCTTGCGAGTCCAAATCAACCATAAGCTGGCGGGCAGCACTAAAAAGCCATGGGTATAAGTAGTGGAGCGCTGCCAGATTTCGACGATAGACAACCAGCTTTGCCCGAAATACCAGACAAACACACTCAATACGGCAAGCAAAGCGATCAAGGGTTTCCGCCAAACATCAGGCAGTTCTAAGGTTTTCAGCATCAAGCCAGCTCCTTTGTTATATTAATTGCATCTGTTCGGCATGCGTTTCTTTAACGGTTCACCGGACCTCGGCCGAAGCGAACTCATTGGCTTAGATTCCGCTCAGTCCAGCCAACCATGACCAAACCCAACGCCTTGCCGAATGATGGCAATTAATTAGGGCGTTACGAACAATCTTTGCTAGGATAAATTAATAATCCCTTCGCGCTTCGACTTTTGGTACTTCCTCTCCCTTCCAGAGAGGCTGAGTTGAGAGAATAGAAATACCGAAAATTGATGGCATTATTATAATTCGACTCGGAGACTTCTTCTGCCCATGGTTACTTGTTTACATCAATTAATACTCGAACATCCGGATACACACCAGGACACTGCGGCTCTGATATTTAAAAATCAACAGCTTAGTTTCAGCCAACTCGGGCAGCTGGTTTCGGAACAGGCCAATGCCCTGCTGTCGCTTGATTTACAACGCCAGCAACGAGTCGCTATTTATCTACCCAAACAAGTCGAAACGGTCACCAGCTTTTTAGCCGTCTCCATGGCAGGCGGTGTTTTTGTTCCCGTCAATCCCGTCTTGAAAGCCCCTCAAGTCGCTCATATCTTGAACGATTGCAACGTCAAGATTTTAATCACATCAAAAACCAGACTGCAGAGTTTAGCAGACGACCTACATCACTGCACCGACTTGCACACCATCATTCTGGTCGATCAAGACGGGCCCGAGCAACAAAATCATCCGCAGCGCATACTGACCTGGCCTGCATTTTTAGCGTCAGGCAGTCAATCAACCCTCCCGCTTGCCCAATCGATAGATGCCGATATGGCGGCCATTTTGTACACCTCGGGCAGCACGGGTAAACCCAAAGGCGTAGTGCTATCCCACCGCAACATAATCGCAGGCGCCGAAAGTGTAGCCGAATATCTGAAAATCGACACCAATGATCGATTATTGGCCGTATTACCCTTCAGCTTCGATTACGGCCTCAATCAACTGACGACCTGCCTGTTGAAGGGAGCCACCTGCGTACTGATGGATTATCTGCTGCCTCGCGATGTCATTACCGCATTGGATCGCTATCGAATTACCGGTCTGGCGGCCGTTCCGCCTTTATGGGCGCAACTGGCGGATTTGACTTGGCCCGACACCCTAGACAGTCATTTACGCTACATGACCAATTCCGGCGGCAAGATGCCGAAAGCCGTGCTGCAAAAACTGCGAGCCAAAACGCCGTCCGCCCGCTTTTTCCTGATGTACGGCCTGACCGAAGCCTTCCGCTCCACCTACCTGCCGCCCGAACAAATCGACATCCGCCCGGATTCGATGGGCAAGGCCATCCCCAACGCCGAAATCATGGTGGTTCGCGAAGACGGCAGTCCCTGCGCGCCGCACGAACCGGGAGAACTGGTGCATCGCGGCTCCTTGGTCAGCCTCGGCTATTGGAACGACCCGGCCAAAACCACCGAGCGCTTCAAACCCGCCCCCGGCCAACTATCCGGCCTGCCGCTGACGGAAATCGCCGTCTGGTCCGGCGACACGGTGACGATGGACGAAGAAGGCTATCTATACTTTGTCGGCCGCAAGGACGACATGATCAAGACCTCCGGCTACCGGGTCAGCCCCAGCGAAATCGAGGAGGTAATCTATGCCTCAGGCTTAGTCAAGGAAGCGGCGGCAATAGGTATCGAGCATACCACGCTGGGACAGGCCGTCGTCGTTGTCGTCAGCGCCCAAGACGATTTCGACCCGCAAACATTGATCGACCGTTGCAAGGCGCAATTGCCCAACTTCATGATCCCGGCCCGCATTGAACGGCTGGACGATCTGCCGCGCAACCCCAACGGCAAAATCGACCGCAAACAGCTGGCCCAGCAGTTTGCCGATCTGTTCAAACACTAAAACGTTTCCGCCATGACTCTAAACACCCCACCCCGCCACGCCACCAGTACAATTTTTCCGATCGAAAGCGGCGAACTGGTAATCGGCAATCTGCCACTCGGCCGCCTCGCCTTGCGCGTAGGCCAGACGCCTTTTTATGCCTACGATAGACTAGCCCTGACCCGGCGCGTCGCCGAATTGCGCCGGCACATGCCGGCCAAATTGAAAATCCATTACGCGATGAAAGCCAACCCGATGCCCGCCGTCGTTCAACACATGGCAACGCTGGTGGACGGCTTCGATCTGGCATCCGCAGGCGAAATGAAGGTAGCGCTGGACACCACCATGCCTGCCGAGCAGATCAGCTTTGCCGGCCCCGGCAAGCGACCGCAGGAACTGCAACAAGCCATCGCCGCCGGCGTCACCATCAACGTAGAGTCGCCGCATGAATTGCAAACCATAGCCAAGCAATGCGAATTGATGGGCTTGAACGCCAAGGTCGCCCTGCGTATCAACCCGGCATTCGAACTGAAAGCTTCCGGCATGAAAATGGGCGGCGGTCCTAAGCAGTTTGGCATAGACGAAGAAATCATCCCCGCGGCACTTCAACAAATTAAACGCTTAGGCCTGGCCTTCCAGGGCTTTCACATTTACAGCGGCTCACAAAACCTCAAGGCCGAGGCCATCATCGACGCCCAGCAGAAAAGCCTGCGCTTGGCCGCGGCCTTGGCCGAACATTGCCCGTCAGCAATTTTAAAACTCAACATCGGCGGCGGCTTCGGCATCCCCTATTTCCCCGGCGATACAGAGCTGGACATTGCCCAAGTTGGCGAAGCGCTGGCTGCCGAAATGGCGACAACCGAAAAAGCCCTGCCCGAGGCGGAAGTGATTGTCGAACTGGGGCGTTATTTGGTCGGCGAAGCCGGTATTTATGTGACGCGGGTGATCGACAAGAAAGTCTCCCGAGGCCAGACCTTTCTGGTCGTTGATGGCGGCCTACACCATCATCTGGCCGCGTCCGGCAATTTTGGCCAAGTGATCCGCAAGAATTATCCGGTCGCGATAGGCAACAAGATGGATAGTCAGGCGCTGGAAACCGTGAATATCGTCGGCCCTTTATGCACACCGCTAGATATTCTGGCCGACAAGATGGCCTTGCCCAAGGTCGAGATCGGCGATCTAGTAGTGATCTATCAGTCCGGCGCCTACGGCTACACGGCCAGTCCGGCCAGATTTCTTAGCCAGCCGGAGGCGGTGGAGGTGCTGGTCTAGCCGGCCTGTATTTCGTTCAGCAGCTCGGCCAGCAATTGCGTCCTCGCTTGCCGTGAATGCTGCGCTATTGACGCATCCGAGGCAATTTCAGCGCGATGCCGACGGATGTCCTCGATGAACATTGCCAGCTTTTCGATAATGGCTTGTTTATCGTCCAAAGGCACCACGCCGTGCAAGCCGGCATCGAACAACACCTGTGCTGTATCACCGGACGGATCGGTCAATGCCAGAATCGGTCGCCGCGCCCTGAGATATTCGTAGATCTTGGCGGGAATCTGATGATTGCAGTTCGCTGCCTGGAACACCAACAGGCCATCTACCGTCAGCATCTCCGCCAATGCGGCTTCATAAGCTATGCCGGGCTCGAGAAACACAATGTCCTCCAAAGCGTTTTCGGCAATCAACCGGCCATGCAAATCGTCATGGCCGGTGGCGCGCAACACCACCCTGACCTGCCCCGCCACAATCTTTCCGGTTTTTTTCAGTTCGGCCAATGCCGCAAAAAACTGAGTCGGATCGCGTTCGGAAGGATAGAGGACTCCGCTATGCAATAAAACAATAGAATCGCGCTTGGCAGCCTTGGCTTGCGCATATTCCGCCGAAGCCTCGGCGCGGGCAAAGTTTTCCTCGTCGTAGCCATTCGGGATCAATGCCCAGCGCGAGGAAGGAATTTCGGGATAACGTTCGACATACATGCGGATGGCGCCCGGCGTGGTGAACACAGCTCGACTACAATGCTTAACCGTCTGCCGCTCGATCCAGCGATAAATCCGGCGCTGGTGCGGATTGACGGGATAGTTATCTTCTGTCATCGAGTCGCGAAAATCCGCGACCCAGGGAATACCGGAAAGGCGGTGCAGAATCAGGCCCAGCAAGTGGGCCGTGGCGATAGGGTACGTCGACCAGATGATTTGCGGCCGAAAACGCCTGATCATGCCCAGCCCGGCCCAGGTGCCTCCCAAACACCAGCTCACCCAGCGATCGGGCAAAGCCATCCAGCCTAAATAGCGGCCTTTTATCGATAACTGTCTGGCGGTATCGACGGTCAACGCCCGATCGACTGTCACGGCAGCGGGAATTTCGTGCAGTTGATCGTCGCTGATTTTTTCGTAGGCATTCGGCGTTACAGTCAAGACATGAGCATTCCAGCCATGATCGAGCAAATATGCGGCAAATTTGAGCGTCCGCTGTATTCCGCTACTTACACGAACCGGCGGAAAGTGGTAGGCGATCATTAGTATATTTTTCATGACTTCAATAGTCCCGTATTCAATGGTATTAAACTTCGATGATTTCGAAAATTATTTTTCTAATGCTGAGTCGACCAAGTTTGGGCTAATCGAATTTCTTCGGAATGATGGGTCGTATATTGAGATTGTTCTTTTCTGATCTGGGCTAAAACACTGGTTATTGTGTCTTGATGAAGCTCGTAGCCAAAATCCTGAGGAATATCGTCATGTTGTTCATGAAAAAGGCGTTTTAATATTAGCTCGCCCACCGCGCTCTTATAATGAGAGGCTTCCCAATAATAATTGAGCGTTTTCGATTGCGATAAATCGGCGATGCTTTCGGTTGTGACGCTGTTGTATCCTGAAAAATCGACAATATTTATGTCGCATTGTCGGTTTTGGTAATTACTCGCTATGCGAGTTAATTCGGTTTTCCAGTTTTCCACTCTTATCCAAAGCGATTTTTGCCTCAAAATGTCGGTCATCAATGCATGAACTGGATGAATGTAAAATTTTGTCGAAATTTTATTTTCGCAGAGGAATTTCGCAATTTGATCGAATTTCTGAAAGGATTCATTCTCCTTGGTGTCTGAAAACGAATTCTTATAGATGTCTTTTATCGTCTTATGAAAAGCTTTGCTTCCTTTGCCTTGAGCTTCGATCATGAGATGCATTTTCGTCGGCGTGCGTTGCCCTAAAAAGGAAAATGCCTCTGATGTATCATCGTAAGATTTGCCTTGGAATAGGGAGGTAAGCGATTGAATCGAGTTGCCTATAGAATAAAAAGAAAGGGCTTTTTTGAGCTCGGTTATATTTTTATTTATAGAATAGCTCATGTAATCCGCTGTTAGCAGAGACGCGTCGAAATCAGTGTTTCCTTCTTTTTCGGACGATGTGAAGGAAAAGAAATCTATGCCGATAACGACTTGCTTAGGCGTGGCAAGACTGACGCCGTGTTTAATAAATGGAACTAGTTGCCAAAAGCCCATGCCCGTAACGGCGGCATTGTAGACAGTTCTTCCACCCACTAAGGAAGGATTGGGGGGTAGGCCGACTTCGGTGCGTGAAGAACCGAAATAAATGGTGTCAATTTTATTGCTGGATAAATAATGGAGTTTAGATAAGAAGGAATTCTCGGTTGTTCTGGGGAAAAAGCCCTTTTCTCCAAGGTCGTGGTGAAAGGCTTTTGCATCGATGCCAAAGTTTAAGGTTATTATTGATAATATTAACAATAAATTGATAAAAGAAAAACGATAAATGAATTGTTTGGAGGTTATCATGATTAAAACTGGAAGTATAAGAACTCGCTAACGTTGTTCATATTCAATATACAGATTAAAAATCCAGCACTAATGAATGATAACCAGAGATTCGACAGCTGCCATTTTATGGGGATGGCCGATTTTTCGGGAGTAACGGATTCAAGGCATGGCTGGGTGTTCATCATGATTTCCTGAGTATTGGGCGCTAGCCAAGTTATACCCAATGCCAAAATTAAAATCGGAATACCCATGCTTCCAAAATCGATGTATGGAATGCCTTCGAATTTTATCGACCAACCCGCTTCTCCTAGCCAGCCAAGATGCGCTTTTGTCCAGGCCGGCAATGATATGCCATTCAACCCCGTCATGCCTGATAGTATATCGATAGCGGTCGAAAAATCGGGCGATCTGAAAAATACCCATGCGGATAATACTGCCGTAAAAGTGATGCTACGAGCGGCGATTATTGCTAACTTCCCGCGATTTTCTTGCCAGCCTTTTGTTTCGCATAGCGCGCGCCAGGCATGATTGATGCCGAGGTAAATGCCATGTAGTCCTCCCCAAATCACATAAGTCCAGCCAGCTCCGTGCCAAAGTCCACCTAATAACATGGTGATGAAAAGGTTGCGATACCTGGAGAATACGCCGTAACGATTGCCACCGAGAGGAATATAAAGGTAGTCTTTTAGAAAACGAGACAAAGTCATGTGCCAGCGCCGCCAAAAATCGATAATATTTTCGGCCTTGTAAGGCGAATTGAAATTTAGCGGTAATTTGACGCCAAACATTCTCGATAAGCCGATTGCCATGTCGGAATAACCTGAAAAATCGAAATATAGTTGCATCGCATAAGCTAAAGCGCCTATCCACGCTTCTATCAGTCCGGGATGGGCGCCAATTTGGAATATTGGATTCGCTAATGGAGAAATACTATCGGCGATAATGACTTTCTTTATTAGACCGATAACGAAAATGGATGTGCCAATGGCGAAATTATCGGCAGATGGTGAATAGTTTATTTTCTCGGCAAATTGCGGCATCATTTCTTTGTGATGCAATACGGGGCCGGCAATTAAGTGAGGGAAATAAGTTACAAATAGAACGTAATGTGTAAATTTATATTCTCTAACCTTGTTTTGATAGGTGTCAACCAAGAACGCAATTTGAGTAAAAGTGAAAAACGAGATGCCGATAGGCAGGATAATGGCTAGATGCTCGATATTGAGTTTCAAAACGCCGGATAAGCTCGATAGAAAAAAATTGGCATATTTATAGTAGGCAAGCAGCGCTAGATTTGTTGCAATAGCCAAAATAAGTAATCTTTTTTTCGAAGGTTTTTTAATTTTACTTATGAATATAGCCATCCAGTAGTTGAAGGTTATCGATCCTAGTAGGAGAGGGATATATCGGTAATCCCAACTTCCATAGAAAACCAAAGAGGCTATGGCAAGCCATGTCGCAGCATAATTGCTGGATTTCTTGGCTAGCATGAAGAATCCAAGCAGCGTTATTGGCAGATAAATAAAAATGAATTCAAAAGTATTGAACAACATTGCGTAAATTGCTTCCCAGTATGAAGTTTTTTTATTGCCGAAGTCGGATTCGATGCTGTGAATTATTAAACGATGGAGGATTTTTTTAATGGGCTTGTTTTTCAATAATCCCGATGAGAAGTTTCAATGTTATGTTAAGCCTAGCAAGTGTTATTGGCGATCTAAAGTATTGATCCAATCGCTCGTCCATCTAGCGACTTGTTCTCTCCAGGCTTCGGAAGAAAACGTATGATCGGCTTCGTTAAAATCGCGGCGCGTTACTCGTGAGTCGTTTATCAAGGTTTGCCATTCGGGATCGCCTTTCACCGTTTCTTTGAATTCGTCGGCGGTTAGATCGCGGCCGCTCAGGATCAATAACACGGGGGCCGTAAAACGCCGAAAACATTCCCGCATACGGATAGGCAGGGCCAGATTTTCGTCGACTTTAACCGACGCTTCTATCGTTTTCGAGGTTTCGTTCTTTGCGGAAGCTTGTTTCAATAAGTTGAACAACGACGCCAAGGAATGGGCGTAATCGAATTTGAAGGCAATTATCTTCAGCCAGAAATCCTTGCTCAACAGACGCCGAAGATAATAATGCTTGAGAACGGTCTTGGCCGCGCCCTGTTCGGTAAATACCCAGGGATTGAGCAGCACCATGCCTTTGACTCGGCTATCCTGGTAGCCGTAAAACAGCGCGGCGGACGCCGCGTCGCACAATCCCCACAAAACCACACCATCCAACTCCGGACAGGATGTCAACAAACAATCGACGGCGGCGGCAATATCGTCGTCGAGATCGGCAAAACTGCGCTGCTCGCCTTCCGAATCCCCCATGCCGCGCACGTCGAAGCGCATCACCGGAATACCCTGAGAAGCCAGATGCCGCGCCAGCAACACAAATTGCCGATGACTGCCGACCCGGTATTGCGGGCCGCCGACGACTAATAAAACACCAATTTTGCTACCCCCTTCGGCGTGATGAATAATGCCGACGAGCTTTTCACCGCGGCAACCAAAAACCAGTGGAATTTCCTTAGCTCGCACCTTCAACCACCTGTTGTTGCAAATAGGTCAAGACATCCTCGTTTTGTACACGTCGATAAATATCTTCTACCGACACACTGAAACCTATCGAATCGAGCGTGAATTGATCGCCCAGAAAATAGTGTTGTGGCAACCAACCCTCGTTGCGGCGACAGACTTCTACATCGACAAAGTCCTGTTCTATCAAGATGAATTCCTGCAGGGTGGGAATAGCTTGATAAGCCGTGCGCTTGATGGTTTCGTCGGTACGTCGGGTCGATTTGGACAACACTTCCACCAGAATGGTAGGCGATTCGGTGTAATACTCGTTATCGGTTTGATCGTTGCAGACTACCATCGCGTCGGGATAGAAAAAGTTGCGCCCAACTTTCACTTTCATATCTGTTGAGAAAGGTTCGCACGGTGAATTCAATAAAAAATTGCCTAACAATCGCGAGATGTTGACAGCAATCCGATCATGATTCTTGCTGACGCCCGCCATTGCATACACTTCACCATCGATCAGCTCATGCTTCACATCGGAATATAATTCCCCTTGCAGATATTCTTCCTCGCTAATTTCGTGTCTTATTGCAACATTCACAGCCATTGCCTAACCCTTTCACTGCTTATCTTAATTAAATCAGGCGCTTCACTAATTTCTTGGCTGGCCCAAAAACTATCGCCGATAATCTTGGTTAAAGACACTTCTATCCGCTTTTCCTGCAATAGGTTGAAAAATTGCGAATTACCCATTGAGATCTGAGTATCTTCGTTGGCAACCAGCTCATAAAGAGCAATCTCTTTAATATTGTACAGAGGCAAACGGTCGGCGCGTAATGCTATTAACGGCTTAATCAAATCGGGGCTCAACAAATAACCAGCGACCTCGATCGCCTGCCCATCCACCAATTGCCGCTTCAGATCGGACGTTTTTTCTTTTGGCATGTTGTTGTCCATCATCGCCGCGGCCACTCTTAACCGTAAAAACTGCGTAACGAAAGTATCGCCGTTTAAAACCGGCTGCCAGAGCATGAGGCGGTCGATCGAATCCTCATGTCGACTGACAAAATCCATAGCCAACAAGCCACCAAGCCGCAAGCCCCACAGAGTGATGGTCAAAGCGCCTTGCTCCCGTAGCCACGCCACGGCGTCGGCGATATTTTGCAACCAGATTGCCCAGCTTGCCTCGCCGAAATCGCCTCTGCTGTCGCCGGTACCGAACAAGTCCGGCACCAACACGGCATAACCTTGTTCGGCCATCGCCCTAGCTTGCAATGCTACCATGCGCCGGGACTTGTTCATTTCTTCGGCAAATGCCGGGACATGCAAAATCGCATGGTTTATGGGTTGATTCGCCGGCGACCAATACACGGCAAACAAAGGTCCTGTGCGACTATCGAGAAAAAAAGGGCGCATCGTCAATTAGGCTTCCTGTAGCGCTTGTATGTACGCTAATACATCAGCGTTTTCAACCCGCTCATAGATTACGGCAACCGGCAAGCGCACATCGATGGATTCGAACCACACCTCGTCGCCCAGAAAATAGTGCTCGGACTGCCAATGGCGGTTGCGTCGGCAAACTTCGATATCGGCAAACTCCTGCTCTATGACCACGTATTCCTGCAAACTGGCCAAACGCTGATAGGCAATACGCTTGAGCGTATGGTCGATTTTGCGGGTGGCTTTGGACAATACTTCCACGATAATCAACGGCGAATCGGTCACACCGTAATCGTTACCTTTGTGATGGCAAGCCACCAAAACATCGGGGTAAAAAAAATTGTCCTCCACCCGCACCTTCATGTCCGAGGCAAAGGATTCACAAGGCGTACCTTTCAGCGCGAATCGTAACTCACCCAGAGTATTGGCAACAATCCGATTATGGCTGCTACTTGCCCCCGCCATCGCATAAACCTGGCCATCAATGTATTCATGCTTGACCGTGCTATGCAATTCTCCTTTCAGGTAATCCTGAATCGATAAATGATCTAATTGATATTTCAGATTCACAGACTTGCACCCTCCATAAAAAACCGAGACCATTAGCGACAATTCAACCCGCTTGCAATTTGCCTTCGACAAACGTCACTAACGAGCCCACGGTTTCGAAAATCGACGCATCAATTTCGTCGTCGTCGACGGCAAAGCCGAAGCGATCTTCCAAGGCAGTGATGATGGTAACGACCGCCATGGAGTCGAATTCGGGAATGGCTCCCAGCAAGGGAGTTTCATCATTCATTTGCGCCGAATTTTTTGGGTTAAGTTGTAGTACCTGGGTCAGAATTTCGACTAGCTGATTTTGTAAAGACATGAAATCATCCTTTAATTGAAAGTTAAATTTTTGGTAATTGAAATTCGAAAGTCGGAAGCGAGGCGTTCGATAAAGAAATATGTAAAAACGGTTTGAGCGATGAGATTGTCAACTGAATGCCCGCCATCTGAAAAAAAACGGCCCAGCCTATGATTTTTGCTCCCATGCGCTTGTGCGAAGACAAAGACATGGTATTAAAGGCGGAAATGCGGCTTAATGACCAACTAACGCCTTCTCGTAACAATCTGGCGGATGCTTCATCCCATAGTTTCAAAAACGTCGGCGACAGCCGGTATTTCGGTTCCACATAAACATCGAAATCCCCCCCCGCAAT
>JAQTYP010000058.1 GCA_028688235.1 Methylomonas sp. | reverse complement strand
TAGTCTGCGCACCTTATGGCCTTTATGGACAGTCTGGAAGTGTGGAAATTTCGACATGTTTTCACATCCCTTCATTATTGGCCTTAACGCTCACTTCAAAATCATCGCACAGCTTTTCCACCAAATCCTCGGTTTCCTTGAAAAAATAATCCCCAACCGTCTTCTTGCGTAAGGCTCTGAAGCGCCGGTACAGCTTGGCAAAATCGCTGTAAATCTCATCTTCCGATACCTGGGATTTGATTTTGACGATCAGCCGTTTACCCTCGTCTTCCTGGCGGACAAAATCGAATAGCTCCTGAATCTTGCCTTCGAAATCTTTAATCAAGCCGCCGACAATCGCTTCCTGTTCGTTGCGGGCTTCGATGATCTTTAAAATATCGAACTGGTAGCTGCCGCCAGATTCGGTGCCTTCCGCCACTTTGGTCGGCTTTTTTTTCTTCGCCTCGGTTTCCTGGGTTTCCACTTCAATGATGCCGATCTGATTATCGAAATAGACCTCGATCGGGTCTTTGACATCATCGGTCCGGTGCATCTGGTTGTACAAGGTGTTGAATAGCCGCCAGAAGCGCAAAAAGGAAGGCACGCTGAATTTCAGCTCCAGTTCGATCACGTACTCGATCCGGTTCAGGATCGTAAAATACTGCGCCGTTTTGGCCTTGGTATCCGCCGTTCGCTTGGGATTGGCATCGATGAATTTTTCGATACTGTTTTCAAGGTCCAGATAGTTTTCCGGATCATCCCGCTTGTCGGCATCCTTGAAAATCTGCATGAAGACATCGAAAAACTTCTGGTACACCTCGGATTTTTTAAGCTCGGTAAACAGAATCTCCAAAACCCGCTTATCGCTGAACGGGTCGAAATCGCTGACCACCACATCGGAAAAATGCTCGAAGGCATCCTTGATGTTCTGCACATTCACATTCTCGTAAGAGAAATCGATGATCTTGCAGTCGTTCTTGTACTTGGTGGTGCGGTTGACGCGGGAAATGGTTTGAATGGCACTGATGCCGCGAATCTCCTTATCCAGAAACAAGGTATGCAGCCGCCGTTCATCAAAGCCGGTTTGCAGCTTGGCCACCACGATGATCAAACCATTCTTCTTCAGCGAGAAATTCTCCAACACCTTTTCTTCCGACAAACCACCATTCAAGCCTTTGGCGCTTTGCTCATCCTGATTGTCGGAATAGACGATATAAATCGGCGCGTCCGCGTACTTCTGGTATTTGGGTTCCTTGACCCGTTCATTGAAATGCTTGGCTACGGCTTCTTTATAAGCAATGGCCGCTTTGATGGAATGCACGGCCAGCATGGCCTTACCGGTGCCTCGAATCTGCCGGTACACGTCCTTGACCAGCATATCGGCCACATACTCGGCAATGGCGTCAATCCGTTCGCGGTTTTCATAAATCTGTTTCTTTTGAGCGTCCTTGTACGTCTTGGCTTCGAAGCCTTCCAGCGTGTTTTTGGGCACATCGAACAGCATCTTCGAGGCCACCGGCACGATATTCTTCAGCGGATTGAGAATAAAGCCATCCTCGATGGCTTCTTTCATGGTGTACGAATCAAACGGCACCCATAACTTTTCGCTTTCGGCGTAGCCACTGTATTCGCCAAACCGGGCCAGCGTATGATCGTCCGGCGTGGCCGTAAAACCGATAATCAGATTCTTTTTATCGCGCTTGGCCTGATAAGCCTTGTCCTGATCGAACGCGGATTGCAATTCATCGAAGATATTCACCATGTCCTCGTACATCTCGCCGCTATTGGAGCGGTGAATTTCATCGATCAGAAACACGATGCGCAGCTTGG
Organism: Methylomonas sp.; assembly: GCA_028688235.1. Lineage (GTDB taxonomy): Bacteria > Pseudomonadota > Gammaproteobacteria > Methylococcales > Methylomonadaceae > Methylomonas. Next base: position 9,995 of record JAQTYP010000058.1, on the reverse strand, counting down.
CCAGTTTGTCCAACACCTCTTTATCCAACATGTCGCGGGCGGCGCCGAACTTTTGCAGATTGACGATCACAATCCGCATGTCTGACTTTAACGCATCCTGAAAAGTCTTCTTGTTATGCGCCTCGATATACATCCGGTTGTCGATGTTCATATTCAACATCAAGGAATCGATCTGGCTGCGCAACTGCAAGCGATCCACCACAATCATGATCTTGTCGTAGACATACTCGCCATCACGGCGCATGTCCTTCAGCTGCAACGCCGTCCAGCCGATGATATTCGACTTGCCGAAGCCCGCCGCGTATTGCATCAGCAGTGAATAGACGTTTTTGTTGTTGGCGTAGGCTTTGCGTTTTTCGATCAGTTCCAGGCGTTTCGCTGGCGACACCTGGGCCAGTTGCTTTTCCAGCAAGGCAATGAAGTAATCGTCCTCGCCTTCATGCTCCAGAAACTCATCGATTTTGGCGATGATTTTATCGGTGCCGAATTTCTGTTTCGGCCGAGGCGAAATCAGCTGACCTTTCTCGTCTTTAAGCTGCTTGACACCCTTGACGACGTACACATCCCGCTCGATGAAGTTGTAATACAGGATTTCCTTCTCGATGAAGGGCTTGCCGTAATGGGCGGTAAATAGTTCCTTGAATTTGTCCTTTTTGTCGGCATCCGGATTGATCAAGGGATAAGGCTTGAACACCTTCATCACTCGTTTTTCATAGTCTTCGCGGTCAAACTTGCCCTGCCGGCAGGTTTCCAGAATATCCTCGAAAAAGTCCGAGATGTTGCGAATCACGTAAGTGTCTTTAATATCGGTGGTGCTGATGTGGATGGCTTTTTCAAACACTTTCAGGAAATCGCGGCGCACGGCTTCCTTGTCCTTCTCGCTGAGCATGGCGTTGGCATCCACATGGGAGTAATAAGCTTTCACCGCCTCGAAATAATCCTTGATGACCTTGCCACGGCCATTCTTGCTGGCGTTCTGGTTGGTGTAGTTGGATTTCAGCTCGCTATAGCCCAGATAAATGCCGTTGACGAAGAAGGCCAAATCAGGCCGGAAGGAATAGATCAACTGGTCCTGATAGCGGTATTTGTAGGGCAATTCCTGCACCACCGAAAATAGGTTCTGCTCGAACAAGGCGTTATCATGAATCACGCTGTCGCCGGTATAGAACAAGTGCAGTTTGATGCCTTGCAAAGCCACGGATTTATTGGTATTCAGGAACAGGGCCTTGTTGCGGCTGCTGCCGCAGCGTTCCTGGATCAGCTCGATCAAATCGGCTAACAACTGTTTCTTATTTCCGCCGTATTTCCTCAGCAAGGCCTCATAGGGCTTTTGGTTCAGTTCGGTTTCGGCAATAAAGGCTTGCAGGTCTTCTTCGATAATCAGCGACTGCGTGACGGTGTTGGCTTTGACTTCCCAGTAGCCCAGGCCATCACGCAGAAAAGGCACTAAAAATCGGTCTTGCAGGTGTAATTCATTCATGAGTTTCCATTACGCCGAAGGTATATTCATTTATTCCTGCTGACAGTCTTCAATAATGGCCAGAATCTTTTCATTACTGACATCCTCTTGTATCGATTTCGCATAAAGTGTCACTAAAAAAATCTGCTCCTGTTTTGCCAAAAAATAAATGATTCGATACCCACCGCTTTTGCCTTTTTTATTGTCCGTATTTTTAATACGCGCTTTGTAAACTTCCTGGCCGACATGTTGCAACCGTTCACCGGGTATTTCACCGGCGTAAAGGCTGTCAATGAAACCCTTTAAGTCATTTGGCAATGAAGGATATTTTTTGATTAATTGGCTACCAACTTAAGCCGGGACAGTCAGAGGTTAAGCCGTTCGTGGTGAGCTTGTCGAACCATGAATGGCTTAACCGCTCGCCCTTCGACAAGCTCAGGACGAACGGTTAAGCCTCCCTCTTTGTCCCGTTTTAAACGAGAAGCCGATTAATTTACGCACATTGCGTTTGAATTCATGAGAGTAGTAAATCGCTAAACTCATTGATCAATACCGTCCCATAACTGGCTAATCGGCTCATAATCACCCTTTTTAATTTCGCTCCAACCCGTCCTGAAACTTTCTTCGGCGCTATTCATAGCAACGCTTTCCCGAAAAGTATGGACGATGTTAAGCAAGGCCGGCAGATATTCAACCGGGGTTAGTTTTAATTCCTGTTGTATTTGGTCGAGATAAGCGTCTTGTCTTGCCATAAGAGTCTCCATGCAATTTGAATATTCGTTAAGAAAATAATGGTGAAGTGCAGTTTTAGCTATCGCTATGCAAGCCCCATTGCACATCGTCCTGAATGAAGGCTTCGGTTAATGCCTCCTGATGGGATTCCAGATAACGCCGCATGGCATCGTTGACGATTTCCTGAAAACTGCCGGCCCAACCCTGATGCACCAGGGTTTGCGCCTGTTGGAACAGTTGATCAGGTATTTCAGCTTGTACGGTTTGGCTCATGGTCAGGTCCTCCTAAAGGATGCAGATTTTACCGGTCACGACATCGTTAATCAGGGTTTTACGTAGTGCTTTCAGGTTATCGATTTGGGCGGTGATGGTTTCGACAATCGCGTCGATTTGCGCGGTTTTTTGGTCAAGATAGTCGGCGATGGCTTTTTGTTCATGCGGTGGGGGTGATAGCCAAACCACTCGTGACAACTTTTCTTTAGTTAAGTGCTTTATGCTTACAAAATTTACTATATTGTCATAGTAATTTGCGCGCCCTGCTGCAAATGAAAGGAATAAAAAATAACGTGAATAACTGTTCTTATTGACAGTAAATTTATGGACTGAATTTTGAATGAAGCATTCTTCAATCTCATCGTTCCAATATGCTGTTTTACCAACTTCGCCGCCTTCGCTAAATAATAAATCTCCTTTTTTAAGCCGATACAATTTTATCTCGTAAGGTGAAAAAAACATTTCTTCAACATTACTGTCGGTAACTTTTAACCAGCCTATATTTTTTGACTTCAAGTACGGTTTTAATAATTTATCTGACCCTTGATTATTATCAAGCATCTTTCCAAGAACAAGATTACCCAGCTCTTTAACTCTCTTGACCTCCCAATGCGCCGGAATCTCACCAATCCACTCTATCCCGCTGTCTTTCATGGGAACGGTTTTATCCAGCCCGCGTGTGACGGTTTCGTTAATCAGGGCTTGTTTAAGTTCACCATAGTGCTTGGCTTTTTGGGAAAGCAGGTCGATTTGTTGGTCGATTTTCGCGGTTTTATCGTCGAGATAATTGGCGATGGCTTTTTGTTCGGGTGGAGTTGGAAGTAAAACTGAAAGTTTATTTAATAAGCCTTGACCTAAGGAAGCTCTCGTAACCAGTGCTATTTCATTAATAAAAAATCTACGAAGAATATTTGCAGAAAAATAAAAGCTAGAAAATTCAGCTACTAAATCATTAGTCGTTGGTCTAAATCGAATAACAAACCCAGAAAAAACAGTCTTTGGAATGGTTTTTAGACATGTTGCTGAAAATCCAATTTCTTCTATTGTTTCTGATGTCCGAGTAAAAAATACATCGCCACGTTTACAAGAGTATGCTTGCTGGTCTTCAGGCGTTGAATTCGCGAGGGTTTTAATTTTTTCGGATGAAATAGTATTGTTGTAAACATTACCATAGCTAATAAAAGGAAAGCCTGAACCGAAATAATCGCCACTTTTACTAATCCCATTTTGCAAAAATCCTAAGTCTTTCAAACGCACTATAGTCCAACTCTCAGGCACATGCCCCAACCACTCAACCCCACTATCCCGATAAGCGTCATAACGCTTGGAAACCTGCTGGATCATAGTACCAACCCTGCTTCCAAAGCCTTGATTTGTTCATCCAGCTTGGCAATGTCGGCCAGAATATCGCCGACCGGCTTGGGTGTTTCCGGCTTCCCTAATTCAGAAACAACGTTGGTGTCCAACAAATAATTCATGATAAATCCGCGGGCTTGAGCAGCGTGTTCAATTTTGGCGGATTGAAGTCAATGTCCGCCGCGTCCGGCATGGCCAGCAACGAGCTGATTGTCATGGGTTTTTGCAGCAGGTAATTGGACAACACATAGGTCACGGCTTCTTCGGCGCTTTGATAATGGCTTTTATCCAGCACTTTTTTAATCAAATTATCGTCAAGGGTTAAGGTTGTCATAGTAATAACTCCTTTTCCAATTGCTGTAGTTGTTGGTCCAGTTGCCGGATGTCGGCCAGAATATCGCCGACCGGCCGCAGTTTTTCAGGCTTATAAAACACCTTATTGAAGTTGATTTCCACGCCGACCACGTTTTCCAGATATTCGAACGGCTTGCTGATGTATTTGGCCATGAAGGCGGCAATCGCCTGTTGGTTGTCGGCCTCGTATTTATGAAACGGGATGATCTCGTAATCTTTCTGGGTGTCCGGGGTGAGTTCGACGGTGATTTCGATGCGTTCCGGCTGGCTGCGATTGGCGTTTTTCAGGCTGGCTTTGACTACGATCTTGCCGCAGCCCAGTTCTTCCACTTGGTCGTTCTCGATTTTAAGCAGGGTTTCCCTGTCGTTATCAAAGCGGTATTGTGCTTTTGCAGTGGTGATGACCACAGGCTGTTCCTTGTAATCCAACCCGGCGGCAAACGGCTTGATGTCGTTTTCAAAGTAATCGGCCAGGGAGACAAATTGCCCGGCGTCGAAACTGGTAATGTCAAAATCGGTTAGAGTGCGTTCGCCGTTGTCCAGCTTGATCGGCTTTAGTTTCAGGCTTTTCTTGCCGTCCGCCAGTTGCGCTTCAAAGCTTCTGCCGTTGCTGTCAACATTTGTGAGCAGGATGGCCTGTTTGTTGAAGTAGAAATATTCCTTTTCAAAGACGCGGGCATAGTCATTGTCTACAAACGCCGCCAGCGTTTCCACGATCTCCAGGCGGCTTTGCTCGTCCACTTCCTTGCGCTTGGAGCCTTTGCTTTTCTTCAGCGGTTTGAATTTCTCGCTGGCGTTGATCAGCATCACTTTATCTTTACGAGCGGCGTCCTTGTTTTTATTGAGTACCCACAGATAGGTATAAATGCCGGTGTTGAAAAACTCGTCGGTCGGCAGCTGAATGATGGCCTCGACAACATCGGTATCCAGCATCCATTTACGGATATTGCTTTCGGCGGAACCGGCATCGCCGGAAAACAAGGTCGAGCCGTTGTGAACCACCACGCCCATGCCGGTGGCATCGAGCTTGGCGATCAGGTGCTGCATGAACAGCAATTGGCCGTCGGAGATGGACGGGATGAATTTGAAGCGGCCGGTTTTGTCGTTGAGAATGTCTTTTTGATAGCCTTTCCAGCTGACGCCATAGGGTGGATTGGCGACCACGACGTCAAATTCTTCGTTATAGAATTTGTCGTCGGTCAGGGTGTTGCCGTGCTCGATTTTGGAATCGATCCGAAACCGGCTTTCGATCTTGGCCAAGGCGTAAAGCGCATCATTCCAGTCCTGGCCGAAGGTCTGCGTCAGGCGCTGGACCTTCTCGCTGATTCGGTCTTCCACGCCAAACAGCATGTTGCCGCCGCCGCAACTGCAGTCGTACAGCTTTAACAGTTTCTCGGAGGGCTGAATCTTGGAGGCGATAATTTCGGCAATCAGGCCAATCACGTCATCCGGAGTGTATTGCTCCCCGGCGGTTTCGGCGGAAATGTCCGCCCATTTACGCTTGATGTGTTCTTCCAGCGTGGTGATTTCCGAGTTGTTGAAGGGCTTGAGGTCGATTTCGCTCCATTCCTTGGTGTAACCCAACAGCACTTTCTTGGCTTTGAGTTTGGTAATGACGCCTTTGATGTCCAAAAACTTCTCGCCTTCGCTGGCATCTACGCCCAGCAGGTCTTTGGTTTCACCGTCGAAGCCGTGCAAATAGGCGTCAAAGTCAATCTCGAAGGATTTGTCGTTGGCGCAAATATCTTTCAGGGTTTTGTGGCGCTCGAAGATATAGACGTTGTAACCCTGGCCCTTGTCGCGGATCATGCCGATGAAATCGTCCTGATCCATCTCCGCCAAGGTGTCTGCGCCATATTCGACTTTCATGTCGTCCAGCATCCGAATCAGTCTGCTTTCGATCATGACCAGGGCAAAGAACGGCATCATGAACGACGGCCATTCGGATTCCTTGATGCCGCAACCTCTCAGCAGATCGGCGGTTGCCCAGATTTTGGATTCGTATTGCAGGATGTTTTGATTGTCGGCCATGGTTCCTAAATAGCTCGTATTCCGTTGGGTCTGTACAGTCAGGGTGTCGGCTAAATGTACAGGGTTTTTGTGGGTTGCGTGTTGTGGCATTTCAAGCATCCATCTGCCGCTGCATAAAGGCGGATGGGGGCTTGATGCTGGTTATTTCGGCTCAGCAAGCGCTAAGTGGTGAATAATGGCGAATCTGGCGCCTTAGCGCAAGGTTGAATCGTGAGAGGGAGATGATTGATATTGGAAGCGGCATGGCTTTCGAGGGTAACTGTGGCGTAACGGAATAATTACCCTAAAACACTTAAAACCTTTGCAAAGAACAATGGTTAGTTTGAAGGAATGTGCATGAGCACGGTGAAAAAGGAAATGGTTTTTCGTTTTAGTTTGCGTTAGATGCAAACCACTTCGCAGCTTAAATCCAATCGTGTCCAGGATTGTTTTTTCACTTATTTTTCACATTAATGCTTTCTAATAAAGCGATAAAACCAATAAACCATTGATTTTAATGGTCGGAGTGAGAGGATTCGAACCTCCGGCCCCTGCCTCCCGAAGGCAGTGCTCTACCAAGCTGAGCTACACTCCGTTTGATTCACGTTGGAATACGCGTGCTATTTTACTAGGTTTTTAATCGATGTTCACTAACTGAAAGCAAATTTAGACGTGTTCATCGGCAATATCCTGCTCGATGAAGGCGGCTATGTCATTGTCGTCGTCGAAATTGCCGTAGGCCAGCGCTAATTTGGCGTAGACGGTTTCGAGCGAGATATTCCAAATCATTTTGGCGCCGTGCGCCAATAATGCTTTGGTCGAACTATAGGCGGCATCGGATCTGACGGCGGGGGCCAGGTATAAAGGAATGTTTCGCCGTTGGCATCGGCGACTGAATGCGATCAAGTTGTGTCGCATTCCCCATCGTTCCGAAACGCACGCCGTGCCCGAATGATAAAGATCGTGCAGCACGGCGTCGATTTCATCCAGATTGAAATGGTCGTAATCCAGCCCTGGATAGGGCCTGATTAACAGTATCTTTCCAAAGCGCGGCTTAAGCCGGTGCCTGCGCACTCGAACCGGCAGTCGTTCGTGATGTTGTACAAATTCGCCGTTTTCGAAAGTCTGGTAAACCTTGTTTTGTACGCTGATAAAGTCTGAGGATAACGGCAGGCAGGAACTAAGGCGCGTGGCGATATGGATATGCATCGCCATGCCGGGATTTCTATATGGCACGAAGACGCCGGGTTTTTTCCGCTGGCGGATATATTCCACTGCACATAAAAAGTTTTTGAGGCCATTGGCGGCGGGATTATCCAGCGGCAAGTCGCTGGACACCAACAGCATCGGGATGTCGAGTCCGGAGAAATAAAGCCCGAATATTGCTGCGGTATAGGCCAGGGTGTCGGTGCCGTGGGTGACGATGACGCCGTCATATCGGGAAAGCTCCTCTGCTTCGATCGCCGATATCATGTCGTACCAGACCGAAGGATGCAGGTTTTCACTGAGGATTTGTACGGGTTGTAGAGTTTTGAAGTTAATCCGGTCTTGCCCCGTGTCGAACTTCCGAAACAAACTGATGAGCTTGAAACCGGCGGATTCGTCGGTGTCTATGGTGTCGCCCGCCAATTGCGAACCTATCGTTCCGCCGGTAAAAACCAATAATATGTCAGTCATAAAAAGAGTAAGATGCGCGGCCTGAAATAAACCAGCAGCGCATCTTAAACACAAATCATGAAAATTTCACTGATCGTCGCGATGTCCAGCAATCGCGTTATTGGCCTTAACGGCCAAATGCCTTGGCATTTGTCGGCTGATTTACAGCGTTTCAAGCAAATTACGATGGGTAATCCTATCATGATGGGGCGCAAAACTTTCGATGCGATAGGAAGGCCGTTACCCGGTCGGGAGAATCTGGTCATCAGTCGCAATCCGGATTATTCGCGCGCCGGTTGCAGGATATTCGGCGATATCGAAAGCGGCTTGACTTATGCGTCCGGATGCGAAGAACTATTCGTGATAGGCGGCGCTACTCTTTACGAAGCCCTGTTGCCCAAGGCCGATTATTTGTACTTGACCTTGATTAATCGAAACTTCGAAGGCGATACTTACTTTCCGGAAGTCGATTATGCGGGCTGGCGGGAAATCGCTAGGGTAGATGTCGAGGACGATCCGCGCGTCGACTATTCCTATAGTTTCTTGAAATTCGCAAGGATCGAGTGTCAATAGGCCGAGCTAAACTGGCCAAAGGTGTGGTAACGCGGCGTCCAAAGCACTCAGGATTTGGTATTGTCACAAAACTGTCATATTTGCTTCATACTATTGTCATGCTCGAACGGCAACATAGTTTCTGTTTTTTAACATTAGATTGAGAAATAATATGAAAAGAACATTTCAGCTGAAGTCACTACTATTGGGTTTTGGCTTTGCTTCTACGGCGTTTATCGCGACTGGCGCGGCAGCCGCACCCGCTTCGGTTGATCCTGCTCTAGCCGAATATGCGGCCGCCAGTGGCGTAGCCGGCAACATTTCCAGTGTCGGTTCCGATACCTTGGCCAACCTGATGACGCTGTGGGCGGAAGAGTTCGGCAAGTTGTATCCCAACGTCAATATTCAGATTCAAGCGGCGGGTTCTTCTACGGCGCCACCGGCCCTGACCGAAGGCACTTCCAACTTGGGGCCTATGAGCCGTAAAATGAAAGACAACGAAATCGACGATTTCGAAAGCAAATACGGCTATAAACCCACCGCCATTCCAGTCGCGATCGACGCCTTGGCCGTATTCGTCAACAAAGATAATCCAGTTAAAGGCTTGAGTATCCCGCAAGTCGACGCAATTTTTTCATCCACCCGCAAATGCGGCCAAGCGACGGACATCGAAAACTGGGGTCAAGCAGGTTTGACTGGCGGCTGGGCTGGCAAGCCCATACAATTATATGGACGTAACTCGGTATCCGGCACCTACGGTTTCTTCAAGGAAGAAGCGTTGTGTAAAGGTGATTTCAAAAGCAACGTGAACGAGCAACCGGGTTCGGCTTCCGTGGTACAGGCGGTGACTTCGTCCAACAACGGCATCGGTTACTCCGGCATAGGCTATTCGACTTCCGGCGTAAGGGCAATTCCTCTTGCCGCCAAGGACGGAGCGCCATTCGTCGAAGCGAATGGCGAAAACGCGATCTCAGGTGCTTATCCTTTGGCCCGTTATTTGTACATCTATGTGAACAAAAAGCCTAACGAGCCGTTGGCACCGCTGGAAAAAGAGTTCATCAAAATGGTATTGTCGAAAACAGGCCAACAAGTGGTCATCAAGGATGGCTACATCCCGATGCCTGCAAAAGTCGCGGAAAAAGCGCTGAGCTTGATTCAATAATCATTCAAGGAAGAGTGATGTAGGGAGAAACCGGGCAGGGATGCCGTAGGAATTTTTGGCAAAATCTATAGCTCGAAAGCGTCGATCGATTTTGCAGGGCTCATGAAGCCGATAAATTACCCAGGTGATTTGTCGGCTTTTTTGTTCTTATAATCCTTGTAGTGTGTTACAAGGGCGCCACGAATTACTCATTTAAGTTTGGTTATGTCTGAAACACAATCCTCTCCCAGGAAGGCGACGCTGCTGCAGTTGTCATCGACCGATGCCTATCAGCGATGGCGGCTACTCAAAGATAAAATCGTGGCGCAAGCCGTCGTTTTCGGCGGATTAAGCATCATCTTCGCCGTCGTTTTGATTTTTTTCTATCTGCTTTATGTGGTTTTTCCATTGCTGTTGCCTTCCCATGCGGAAGCCGTCAGCCATTACGACGCTCCAGAGCCT
>JAQTYP010000489.1 GCA_028688235.1 Methylomonas sp. | reverse complement strand
AGCATGATCAGGGAAATCGCCAAATTGAACGGCGACGTCTCCAGCTTCGTGCCGGATAGCGTAAAACATCAGTTAATCAACAAATTCAAAACGGAGTAATTTATGGCCCTGATTATCGGCGATGAATGCATCAATTGCGACGTCTGCGAACCCGAATGCCCCAACGGCGCGATTTCGCAAGGGGACGATATCTATGTGATCAATCCGGCGTTGTGTACCGAATGCGTCGGACATCACGACAAGCCGCAATGCATGGAAGTCTGTCCTGTCGATTGCATCGACAAGGACCCTGACCACGTCGAAGACCAAGACGGCTTGTATCAAAAATATTTGCGTCTGAGTAATTAAAGCACTCGTAATTTCAGCTTTTGGTAATATATGCCCGAAGCTGATTCCCCCCATTTCTTCCCCGAGGCCGCCATGCCAGAAAATATTTCAAACAACGCCCTGATTCTTGCTTTACTGTCGCTGAACGGCGAGATTGCCATTCAAAAAGATTATCTGGAATCGGGTGAAATCGAAGAAGACGAAATCGAGAACGAACAGGAAGTGCTGGACGATCTCGAACAGGCTTTCATGGAGTTCGTCGATTTATACAAGACACGCGCCAAAGCCGACAAGACTCTGCCTACCCTGGAAGAATTGCTGGCGGGCGAAGAAGAATAAATCCTCCGCCTGTAAGACACGATTCCAGTGTCTTACAGGCCTTTTCGATTCGCTGCCGCTTTATCCATTAAACCTTCTCGAATGAAATATAAAGATTTAAGAGACTTTATCCGGCAACTGGAAAAACAAGGCGAATTGAAACGCATCCAGATGGAAGTCGACCCTGTATTGGAGATGACCGTGATCTGCGATAGGGTGTTGAAGCAAGGCGGCCCTGCGTTGTTGTTCGAAAACCCCAAGGGATCGAATATTCCGGTACTGGGCAATCTGTTCGGCACGCCCAAGCGAGTCGCGATGGGTATGGGCGCCAAGGACATATCAGAATTGCGCGGCATTGGCGAACTGCTGGCCTATTTGAAAGAGCCCGAGCCGCCTAAAGGCATGCGGGACGCCGTCGAAAAGTTGCCGGTCTTCAAACAGGTATTGAACATGGCGCCGAAAGTGGTCGGCAATCCGCCTTGCCAGGAAGTCATACGCATAGGCGACGAAGTCGATCTGGCCGATTTCCCGATACAAACCTGCTGGCCGGAAGACGCTGCACCATTGATTACCTGGCCTTTGGTCATTACCAAAGGACCTAACAAAGAGCGGCAGAATCTGGGCATATACCGCCAACAAGTCATAGGCCGGAACAAAGTCATCATGCGCTGGCTGACCCATCGCGGCGGCGCATTGGATTTCAGGGAATGGCAGCAAAAACATCCCGACAAGCCGTTTCCAGTGGCCGTGGCTCTGGGAGCCGATCCAGCGACCATTTTGGCGGCCGTAACGCCGGTGCCGGATACCTTGTCCGAATATGCTTTTGCCGGTTTGTTGCGCGGCAGCAAGACCGAAGTCGCCAAATGCACCAGCAACGATCTACAAGTGCCGGCCAGCGCCGAGATCGTGCTGGAAGGCTTCATCTACCCCGGCGAAACCGCGCCGGAAGGCCCTTACGGCGACCATACAGGCTATTACAACGAAGTCGACGAATTTCCGGTGTTCACGATAGAGCGCATTACCCAGCGCCAGGCGCCTATCTATCACAGCACGTATACCGGCCGGCCGCCCGACGAGCCTGCTGTACTCGGCGTGGCGCTGAACGAAGTCTTCGTTCCCATCCTGCAAAAGCAATTTCCGGAGATCGTCGACTTCTATCTGCCGCCGGAAGGCTGTTCCTACCGTATGGCGGTGATCAGCATGAAAAAGCAATACGCAGGTCACGCCAAACGGGTCATGCTAGGCACCTGGTCTTATTTGCGTCAGTTCATGTACACCAAGTTCGTCATCGTGGTCGACGACGACGTCGACGTGCGCAATTGGCAGGACGTGATCTGGGCGATTACCACTCGGATGGATCCTGCCCGCGATCTGACGATATTGGAAAACACGCCCATCGACTATCTGGATTTCGCTTCCCCAGTATCCGGCTTGGGCTCCAAAGTGGGCTTCGACGCCACCAATAAGTGGCCGGGCGAAACCAATCGAGAATGGGGCCGACCTATCGTGATGCGCGAAGATGTCGTCAAAAAAGTCGATGCAATGTGGGATTCGCTGTTTGGTTAAGAATGGCAGGGTTCAGGCATGAATAGATCGACCTCTACGTTTGCTGGCTCGATTAGCCTGAAATTATCATTTCATCCGCAAAGCACACAGAAATTTCCAAACTGTCGCCTTCTTAGAATCGCCACCCAAGCGCTAGGCGGCAAAACCAGAGCAACAAATTGATTTATTTCGCGCATTTCGCGGACTAACGACGTTTTTGGGGAATACGTAATATTGATGAAGACAAATACTCGAACGCAACAGATTTTTGCATGGCTGGATAGACTGACGATACAGCCCGACTATCATGCCTTGACGCATGAATTCTTGAATTTGCTGCAACAAATGCCCAACGTCGAAAGAGCCACGGCATTCGAAGTCTATGGAGGCAGGAATCGCAAGGCCTGCGAAAGCTGTTCGGTGTGCGAGCATATGGTGCGGCGTTTCCCTATCGACTTGAGCGACGAGACGGAAGACGAATACGAAGAAATGCTGAAAGACTTTGTCACCAGCGGCCAGGATTTGGTCGCCAATCATAGAGACGAAAACGGCTTGGTTACCAGGGTTGTAGCTGTCATCCATGAAGTGGTGGGACCTAACCGGGCATTGTTATTGGAGGGCAAGTTCGATCAGCAGACGATGGAGATGTTTGTCAGTCTGATCAAGGTTTATCAAAACCTGGTAGCGCTACACGACAGCAAGGAGCGCGACACCTTGACCAAGCTGCCTA
>JAQTYP010000488.1 GCA_028688235.1 Methylomonas sp. | reverse complement strand
CCCAGACCAAGGCATGGAAATCGCTTTTGCCGGCCGCTCGAATGCCGGCAAGTCCAGCGCCATCAACACCTTGGTTCAGCAAAACGCCTTGGCTAGAGTCAGCAAAACTCCCGGTCGTACGCAGCTTCTGAATTTTTTCGAAATAGACGAACAGCGCAAATTGGTGGATTTGCCGGGTTACGGCTATGCCAAGGTACCGGAAGCCGTCAAAAGAGATTGGCAAAAAATGATGGAAAATTACCTGAAAAACCGCCAGGCACTTTGCGGCATCGTACTGGTCATGGATATCCGCCACCCTTTGACCGAATTCGACTGGCAAATGGTGGGCTGGTGCGAACACAGCAAATTACCGCTGCACATCTTGTTGACCAAATCCGACAAGCTCAAATACGGCGCGGCCAAAAATACCTTGCTGAAAGTTCAAAAGGATTTAAGCCGCGCCGAAATCGTCATTAGCCTGCAGCTATTTTCCGCGCTCAACAAAACCGGGATCGACGATGTGCATCAGATGCTGGACGAATGGTTTCAATTCCGCTAAGCCTCCCCTGCTCCTGTTGGGATTCGCCCGGAAATAGCCCCCGCTTTTAGCGCCGCGCGTCAGGCCATAGAGCTGAAATCAGACTACCGGATAGCCGATACGGCAAACACCGCGCCCCAGGGACGACGACCTTACTGAAGCGAGGGAATATTTACGCGATATTCCCACTTACGCCCCCTCTGTTTATCCTTTACAATGGCATGAATTTTGGTCGGTTTTTCATACAACTGTTTTTATGTTTCTATTCCTAGGCAACGAGAGTGTCTTGAAGAACAACGCTATAACATCGGGTAACGTGACAACTATGACGAGCCGGCTTTTGGGGGCCTTACTGGGTGAAGAGCGGCCGCGCGATATGTTGTTATTGCTAACGATATTAGTAACGTTATTACATGCCTGGACGCTGACCTCTCTGCTTCGCCCGGTCGAAAAAGTCACCGAGGCCGTACCGTTGGTGATGGAGGTGTCGATGATAGCGATGTCGGCACCCAAGCCGGTAGCCGCCCCACCCAAACCGGCGCCGCCTCCACCACCGCCCCCGGAGCAGAAGCCGCAGCCGCCCAAAAAGATCAAGCCCAAACCGGTCGAGAAAAAGCCAGCCCCTGTCGTGCAAAAAGCGCAGGAGTTCGCCCCATCCGAACCGGTCGAGCCTCAGCCCGCGCCTGTCACCCAGTCGTCGAGCACGAGTTCTTCATCCTCCGCGAGCACCAGTACGTCCGCGGCCCCAAGCGATCCCGAGCCTTTCACCGAAGCGAACTTCAAAGCCAATTATGCCCACAACCCAAAACCGGAATATCCGACGATAGCCAAAAGTCGGGGTTGGCAGGGCAAGGTGTTATTACGGGTCAAGGTATCGGCCGCAGGCACCAGCGACTCGGTGACGGTCGAGCAATCCAGCGGCCACGAAATTCTCGACGAATCCGCCATGGAAGCCGTGCAAAAATGGCGTTTCATTCCCGCCAAACGAGGCGAAACCCCCGTTGCTAGCTCGGTCATCGTGCCGATAGTATTTACCTTGCGCAATTAAATCAGGAGACTTTAATGCCTTTTCATGTTGCACCTGCCATCATTATCGATGGCACTTTGTATACTTTACTGGCGTTTTCGCTGGTGACCTGGACATTGATATTTTTCAAAGTCTGGCAGTTTGCCAAAAATAATTATTACAACAAACGTTATGGAATCGCATTTTGGGATGCCTCGGATTTGAAAGCCGCAGAGCAACTACCCGGCGACATGAACAGAGGCCCTAAAGCGCGTATCGCGGCTTGTGGATTTTCTTGGCTAGCCGAACATAAAGATCCGACCACTTCTGCCAGTCTTAAATTCAGAGGCGAACCACAGGATTTGCTGGAGCAAGCCTTGCGCAAGCAAACTCAGGAAGAACAAAAACGCATGGAAAGTGGCTTGACCATGCTGGCCAGCATAGGTAGTACCGCCCCGTTCGTAGGCCTGTTCGGCACCGTAATGGGCATCATGAATGCGCTGCAGGATATCAGCAAGAACGGATCGGCCAGCCTCGATGTCGTCGCCGGCCCGATAGGCGACGCATTGATCGCCACGGCCGTAGGTATCGCGGTTGCGGTTCCCGCAGTTCTGGCCTATAACTTCTTTATCCGTCGCGCCAAACACCACCGAGCTTCGCTCGAGCATTTCGTCGATGGTTTTTTACACATTGCTTTTGGCGGCAAAGCCGCGAAGGAGTAAAGCACTCGATGGGCTTTAAAACGCAATCAGACGACGACGATGCAGTAAGCGAGATTAACGTCACGCCGCTGGTGGATGTCATGTTGGTATTGGTGATTATTTTGTTGGTCACCGCGCCTTTATTGACTCAATCGGTGAACGTGGCGCTCCCTCAAACCGCTTCCACCACTCCGGACACAGAAAAGCAGCCACTGCAGCTCGGCATCGACGCCCAAGGGGGAGTGACTCTCAACAAAAACCCCATCGCCGACTTGGCGGCTCTGGAAGCCCGCCTACAAAGCGAACTGGCAGGAAAACCCGATTTGACCGTGCATGTCTACGCCGATCAGGCCGTCAATTACGGCAAGGTCGCCGAAGTGATGGCGGCGGCGCAACATGCGGGGATCGCCAAGCTGGCATTTGTCACCGTGGAACAATAAACTCGACGGCATTCGGCGCTCTGGGCGTTAGACGGCGCTCAGGCCGCCGACTTATTTTTCGCACCGATGTTTCTTTCGATATAGGCTATCATCAAGCCGGCGATGTCCTTGCCCGATGTTTTCTCTATGCCTTCCAAGCCGGGCGACGAATTGACTTCCATGACCAACGGCCCGCGATTGGATCGCAGCAGATCGACGCCGCAGACGTTCAATCCCATGATTTTTGCGGCGCGTACCGCCGTGACGCGCTCGAGCGGCGC
>JAQTYP010000487.1 GCA_028688235.1 Methylomonas sp. | reverse complement strand
GGTGAAAATCGAACCGTTGCTCGGGATAGCGCCGGCACATGTCGCTGAAGCTGGCGAATACTTCGTCCGGCGCCATGACGCCCAGGGTATCCGGCAGCATGAAATGGCTGATAGGCGCGTGTTTTAACTTATCCATCAATCCGAAAACGTAATCGGGGCTATCCTTGTAGCCGTTGGACCAATCCTCGAGATAGAGATTGATGTTAAGGCCTTGTTCGTGGGCGTAGTCTATCGTTTGCAATACGTCGGCGGCGTGCTGGGCGAGGGTTTTCCCCAGTTGTTCGCGGCAGTGTTTCTCGCTGCCCTTGGCCAGCAGATTGATGACTTGGCCGCCGGTGGATTTGATCCAATCGACGCTACGGGTATGATCGACGAAGCCCAATACTTCGACGCGGTCGCCTAAGCCTTCTTGTTTTGCCCATTGATTGATATTGCCGACGGCTTCCTTTTCACCTTCCGATACCCGCGCGGAGGCCACTTCGATTCTATCGACCTTGAGATTCTGTAATAATGCCTTGGCGATGCTGACTTTCTCCATAGGGGTAAAGGCCACGCCTTGGGTCTGTTCACCATCGCGCAGCGTGGTGTCCATCAGCTGAATTCGTCTTGGATTTAACGACATGATTTTCGCCCGTGTATGCTATTCAAGGAATGATCAAGCCTTGTGTAGCCGGCTATTGTCGCCGAAATCGGCGGTGGTTGGCAATTTGCGGTTTACACCGAACTCCTGATAACAGTTTATGACAATTGCCTTGGCGGACTGGCTTTTGACCGACGGCGTGGAGAATATGAATTTTTGCAGCAGTCGAACCAACCACGAATCGGGCCAAAAATGCTCTTCCGCTTAGCCGCCGACGGTGTGATTTTGCTGCATCTGGCGTTCATAGGCTTCGTCGTTTTGGGTGCGGCCCTGGCATTTCGCTGGCGCTGGATGCCTGTTATCCACTTGCCGGCAGCGGCCTGGGGCGTATACATCGAATGGACTCGCGGCATTTGCCCTTTGACCTACCTGGAAAACGCTTTGCGCAGGCGAGCCGGGCAAGCCGGATATGATGGAGGCTTCATCGAGCATTATGTCTTGAGTATCATCTATCCTTTGGGCTTGAGCGCGGAAATACAATGGATACTGGGGGGCTTAGTGCTGATGACGAATGTCTTGATATACGCTGGCTTGATCCGCTGGCGCATGAAGAAAAGAGCACGGCGCTGAAAGTTCCCGTCATTCATCGAGTTTGTTCCAGAGCGGCTAAATCCTCGGGTGTGTTGATATTGGTGAAAATTTCCGCGACGTCGCTAAAATCCACCCTGACCAGGCGATGGCGGTTAAACCAGTTTTGCAATTTGCGTTCGCCGCTGCCTAGATATTGCATCAGATCGGTTTGCAACCGAGTCCTGATTGCCGCGAAGACCGGATGCAAACGCTCGCCGTCGTAAGCCGCGGCGATGTCGGCGTCGTCCGTCAATGCCGATAGCAGGCGTTGCAAATGCCGGGTTTGTATCAACGGCGAGTCGCAAGGCGCGACCAATAGGGTAGGGTGGCTTGCCGTCCGCATGGCTGCCAGCACGCCTGCCAACGGGCCGTCGAAATGATCGTTGCCGTCGGCTATGACCGGATAACCGAATCGGCGGTAATGTTGCCGATTGCGGTTGGCGCTGATCAGCAATTCGTCGACCAAGGGCGCCATGGCCGCCACGGCGTAAGCGGCCAAAGGCAAGCCTTCGAGCATCAGCAAGCCTTTGTCCCGTTGTCCCATGCGCCGCGCCAGACCGCCGGCCAGGATTACGCCGCTGACTTTGTTTTGCCCGCTCATAATGTTAAGCTTTGGAAATGTTGATAAGAGCCGTCATTTTCGCAAGCCTGGCGCTGATTGCAAGTTGCGCTACGCAATCTGATATGCCCAATGTGCATAGCGAACGCGTCGATTACTATCAGCTGGAAACGGCCAAGCCTTACGACGAAGTGCTGGCGGAGCTCGAGATTGCCATCGCCGAACATAATTTCAGGATCACGGGGCATAGCCGGGTCGGCAAAGTGATACGCGACCGAGGCGCCGAAGATTTCCCGGAATACGACACCGTGC
This sequence comes from Methylomonas sp., assembly GCA_028688235.1. GTDB lineage: Bacteria > Pseudomonadota > Gammaproteobacteria > Methylococcales > Methylomonadaceae > Methylomonas. The sequence goes on along the minus strand of JAQTYP010000487.1, from coordinate 860 downwards.
AGTTTTGCAATTTGACGCTGGCTAGGACCGTGCTCGAGATCACGCCGCATGCGATCACCTATATGCCGTGCAATGTCGTGACTTATCAATTCGGCGGTAAAACGATCGTCAGGACCCATTTGCTGCCGGAACACGGCGACAATCCGGAGCTGAACCGTTTTGCGCGGGATATGAACCTGCAATTGAAGCAGATCGTCGATTTCGCCGCCGAACCATAATTTCTAAAACCATGCACTCATTAGCACCATGAAAAAATCGACTATAGCTATTTTGTTCATCTCCTTAATCGCCGGTTGCGCGACCGCTCCGGAACAGGCATCGACCGGAGAGTCGGCAGCAGCCGAAGCGGTTCGCGTCAACGATTTTCCTACCCGCGACCGGGTCGATTACGTACTGGAATGCGTCGCCAAACACGGTGGTTTGAGCTATGTCAACCAATACGCCTGCGGTTGCAAAATCGACAAAATCGCCGAGAAATTGAGTTTCGAGGAATATGAGTCCGCCCGCACTTATGGGCAGATGATCAAAACGCCTGGCGAGGCCGGCTCGGCATTCCGCGACCCCCAACAGTCCAAGGATCTACGCACCCGCTTGAAAGAGGCGGACGAGGCGGCCGAAAAGGCTTGTTTTGTAAAATAAGGTTTTGGCTATAGCCTGTCTTTCAGGGGACGGGCGCAAAGCCTTCCGACGATGCGGCGGAACGTCAGGTTGATGCGTGGGCCTTTGGGTTTGCGGGTCTTGGGCAATTCGTGGCGCCAGTGGTGTTGCAGCTCGCCGGCCATAATCAATAGATCGCCGTGGGCGAGTTCCATGTCCAGTTTTTCGCGGCTTTTGGGATGCTTGAAGCGTAATAAACGGGT
>JAQTYP010000486.1 GCA_028688235.1 Methylomonas sp. | reverse complement strand
TCGCTGAGCACATAACAGAACTGGCCGCTCCGGTAGATTTTTTCGATCAATTTGCAGGCGAACTCCTGACGTTCGCGTTGGGAGCTAGACGTCAGGACGTAGAAGACGACCTCAGGACGCTGCACGATTGATCAAATACTGACTCAACAAAGCCACGGGACGCCCGGTCGCGCCTTTGTTGGCGCCGGTGCGCCAGGCGGTGCCGGCAATATCGATATGCGCCCAACGGTAATCTTCGGTGAATTTGGACAAGAATACCGCGGCGGTAATGCTGCCGCCGTCCGGTCCACCGATGTTTGCCAAGTCGGCGAAGTTCGATTTCAATTGTTCCTGATAGTCTTCCCAAATCGGCATGCGCCAAACCATATCGCAAGCCGTTTCGCTGGCCTCCAACAATTCTTCGCACAGTTTGTCGTCGTTGCCGAACAAGCCGCTGGGCACCCGGCCCAACGCAACGATGCAGGCCCCTGTCAGCGTGGCCATATCGACGACGATTTCCGGATCGAATTTTTTGGCGTAAGTCAGGGTATCGCACAAGATCAGGCGGCCTTCGGCGTCGGTATTCAGGATCTCTATGGTCTTGCCGGCCATGCTGGTCACGATGTCGCCGGGCTTGTTGGCGTTGCCGTCGGGCAAATTTTCCGACGCCGGTATCAAGCCGACGATATTCAATTTCAGATTCATCATGCTGGCTGCGCGTAAAATGCCGAGCACACTGGCACCGCCGCACATGTCGTATTTCATCTCGTCCATGCCTTGGCCCGGTTTCAGCGAAATGCCTCCGGCATCGAAGGTCAGACCCTTACCGACCAAAACGATCGGTTTGACATGGGCATCCGAGCTTTGATAGTGCAGGCAAATCAGCTTGGCAGGCTGGCGGCTGCCGCGAGTGACCGACAGGAAGGCGCCCATCCCCAAGCCTTCCATATCGTGTTCTTCCAATATCTCGCAGCTTAGGTTTTCATGTTGGCCCGCCAAAACCAGCGCCTGTTCGGCCAGATAGGTGGGTGTGCAGATATTGCCGGGCAGGTCGGCCAGTTGTTTGGTCAATGCCATACCTTGGGCGATGGCGATGCCTTGTGCCAGCCCTGCTTGCGCTAATTTGTGGTTGGCTTCGTTGGCAATTACAGTCAATGTTTGTAACGGCACCTTATCGTCGCACTGTTTGGTAGTGCTGTATTGGTATAATCCGTCGTTGACGACTTCGACGATTTGTCTCGTCATCCATTGAGCGTCGGCTTTGGCGACTTCGACATCCAGCAAGGCACAGGCGGCATTTTTGGCTTTACAGTCTTTCAAGGCCTTGGCGACGGCGGTCATGGCCTTGCGAAATTGTTTTCGGGTCAATTTGCCGCGCTCTCCGAAACCAACCAATACTATCCGGTTGATGTTGGTTATAGGCAAGTTGTTGATCAGTAGGGTTTCCGCATTTTTGCCGTTGATATCGCCACGGGCGATCAATTTGGATATCAGTCCGTCGCAGAGACCGTCTACGAGGCTGGCGGCATAGCTAAGCTGTTGTTTTTCATAAATACCGACCAGCAGACAGTCGCTTTGCAGTTTGTCTAGGGTGATGCTTTCTATAGAATAGTCCATGGCAGTATCGTGAGTCTCGTAAAAATTAAATTATCCCTGGGCGGGCAAGCACCCAGATTATACATGACGACACCGATAATATTGAGACCCGGCTGCATGCCTAAAACATTTCGACAGTAACCCCCATTTGGAGAAATTGATTGAGTATCGATCGAGCAATACCCGGTTCGGCCAGACCTTTTAGGCTATTGACCGTGCTGGATAAAATGATCATCAAGGATCTGTTTAAAACCACGATTTCGGTGCTGACCGTACTGGTCGTCATTATCGTCAGCCGCAAATTCGTCAAAATCCTGGCGCAAGCCATAGAAGGCAACGTGGCGACCGAAACCGTGATGAAATTACTGGGACTGAAGATCGTCGTTGCCGCGACCACTTTTTTACCGGCAGCCTTATTCATGGCCGCTTTGATGGTATTGGGCCGCATGCACCGCGAGCAGGAAATGGCGGCCATCGCCTCGGCCGGCGGCGGCGTCGCGACGATTTATCGGGCGGTATTCTGGATGGTTATCCCGTTGAGCTTATGTGCAGGGGGGCTTTCCATGTACGCTTCGCCATGGGCCGAGGCCCAAACCGAACTGCTGACACATATAGACCGCGAGAACGCCGATATTCGCGGCATTTCCGCCGGCCGCTTCAGTGAATACAGTGACGGCGAATTGATTTTTTATACCGAAAATGTCGATCCGTCGGGCAAAATGTCCAAGGTCTTCGTGCAAAACAAGCAAGGCGACAGGCTGGGCGTGGTCAACGCAGAATACGGCCGCCTGGAATATCTTCCAGGCGGCTTGTATTTAATCCTGGAGCAGGGTGAAAGGATACAAGGCATACCAGGCAACAAAGATTTCACCATCGAAACGTTCGACGAGTATGCGGTTCTGGTGGAACGAAAAACCGTCGCGTTTAGGGCGCCGCTCGAATCGTTACCGACCGAAAAAATTTGGAAATCGACCGACATCAACGAAGTTGCATTGATGCAGGACAGGCTGAATGCGCCCTTTGGTGTTTTGTTGCTCGCATTTCTGGCCGTGCCTTTGGCCAAATCCTCGCCTCGCGGCGGCGTCTACGGCAGCGTGCTGGTTGCCTTCGGCATTTATTTCGCTTACGCCAATTTGCAGCGCATCAATCATAGCTGGGTCGTCAGCCAGATTGTGCCTGTCTGGCTGGGTTATTTCTGGGTGGAAGCGTTGCTGTTCATCGTTAGCCTGGGCATATTGGTGCGCCTATACAGCTGGCAATGGATACTGCTTAAACTGACCGGTAAGGTGGCGCTGTGAACGTCCTGACTGTTTACATCATCAAGGAAGTGACCAAGGGCAGCTTATTGGCCGTTTTGTTGTTGCTGACATTAT
>JAQTYP010000057.1 GCA_028688235.1 Methylomonas sp. | reverse complement strand
CATCCCGTTGAATATATCCCCGCGTGCCGCCGGTCGTTCCACCTTGCAAAGAAACGGCGTATTCCCAATCCGCTTCTTTTTCGCCATATTGCAACCATCCTTCGTAGATATCTCGGCTACCGAAGAAACCACCGGCATAACCGCCGTTGATTTCATTTCCGGTTTTCGTAATGATATTGATCACCCCGGTAGTGGCATCGCCACCGTAAAGCATAGACCCGGGACCCCGGATAATTTCTATATGCGATATGTTCTTGACCGGCATGGTCCAAGCGAGCGGCTTGCCGCCAATTGCGGTATTTCTGAGGGGAATCCCATTCACCAACACCAAAACCTGGGTATTGGCTTCGGAATAGATACCTCGGAACCCAACCACTTTATTGCCGGCTCTGGCACTGCTCACATGGATTCCGGGCAAATATTCTAAAACATCCTCTAAGCGCCGCGCTCCGATCGCTTCAATGTCTTCCTGAGTGATGACAGAGGTTACGCTAGGCGCGCGATTTATCGGCACAGCATGACCGGATGCTATGGATATCATTTTGTCGTTACCGTATATCAATTCCAAATCATCCATAGCGTGGATGGTTTCGGGCAATAAGATAACGAAAAAAAGAAGTGGTTTTGACATTTTCACGCCACACCTTCTTAGCAATTATTTACTTTTTATTTCAAATATCATAACCATTTGAAACATAAATAATTATAGATGTTTATTGATCACATCTATCCAAGACGAAGTCTAACGTTTTTAGTGATTCCTTGCAAGATTTTTTGATTTCACCAGCACACTAAGCGCACTTATCTAGGAGAACTTACCAACCTGGTGACAAGCAATTCAAGGCAGAAACATTAAACCTCACAAGACATCAACAAATTCATTGAACCAAGGAAGCACCTACTGCAAAACCGCTTAGAAAACTCTCATGAAAAACTCTTGGAGCTGCAACTCAGGGTTTTTAATAGCCTTTATCGATCACTTCGTAAATGATAGATCTAAAGCCCTTATGACGATATTTGATTCAATTAAACCGCCTGCAAAGCGTTCCCATTTAGTAGAGAGGATATTATGGACAAGCCGGCTTTAGTTTATCTTCGCCCCAAATCTGCCGCCGAATATCTAGGTATCAGTATCGCAACCTTCTGGCGCCTTGTCGCGAAAGGCAAGATCCCTACCGCAAAAATAGGCTCACGAACGACCGTTTGCAAAAGAGAAGATCTTGACCAACTCATTGAATCAGCACTTTAAGATTCGACCGTCATTTCATAAACGACAAACCACAAGCCTTCCGATAAAACAGGCTTCAGAGCCGTATCGCTCCGAATTACACTCAACATAGATCCACACTTCAGCTTAATGAGTGCGGACAAAGCCACACCCTTGAGCGCCTCTCTAACAGGCTGTTGAAATTTAAAAACTTGCTCCACTTTTTGCCAAAAAATGGCTTTCATGCAAAGCCAAATTACGTAAGTCATTGATTTTTCGTCCCAGAAAAACGGCTTTTTACGGAAAATTTGGGGGTTTTAGGAAAATTTCTCCACCGATTTTCTTTTTTCAACAACCTGCTAAGCTGAAACACTTGGATCACCAACAAGCAAATCGATGCAGAGTGGCACTGCCTGCACATCCACCGGATAAATTTCCTTCGCATATGGAAAATCTTGCAAGGAAGGACAACCAAACAAGCGAAAATTTGAATCAGTAAATTAACGAGAAACGCTATTGGCAAAAAAAATTGCACAAAGCGACATTGAACGCGACATTAACAAACGTACGAGCAAAAAAAAGGCCTAGCATTTTAGCTAAGCCCTTGATTTATTTGGCTCCCCCGGACGGGCTCGAACCGCCGACCTAGTGATTAACAGTCACCCGCTCTACCGACTGAGCTACAGGGGATTAATTCGGTAATTTTAGTTTATCAAAATGGCGCGCCCGGAGAGATTCGAACTCCCGACCGCACGGTTCGTAGCCGTGTACTCTATCCAGCTGAGCTACGGGCGCCTAATTGATTTGACCATTATAATTATTATTTACTTCCTTGTCAACAACTTTTTTACTGCTTTTATTTATAGTGGCGGAGAGAGAGGGATTCGAACCCTCGATGCGCTTTTGGCACATACTCCCTTAGCAGGGGAGCGCCTTCGGCCTCTCGGCCATCTCTCCAAATATTTTCAGTTATCCGAGGAATTGGATTCAGATTGCTCTTTTTTAATTCTCTCGTATATTTCTTCTCTATGTACAGAAACATCCTTCGGAGCATTTACGCCAATCCGAACTTGATTCCCTTTGACGCCGAGAACGGTGACGGTAACTTCATCACCAATCATCAAAGTTTCCCCCACTCTACGAGTCAAGATAAGCATACACTCTCCCTACATGTCCAAAGCACTTTGTTTCTGAAACAAACTGAGCTGACTATTTTATTATCTTTTTTTAAAAAAAGAAAGTTTAATTGAATTTTAATTGCCGGTTCGCCGGCTATCATCCTGTAGAATGCATATTGTATCAATAAAATTGTAACGAGATTGTAATGCAAATCCAATGGTACCCTGGCCATATGCATAAGGCCAACAAGGAAATCAAATACGCTTTACCTGACATAGACCTGCTAATTGAAATACTCGACGCCCGTATTCCCTTCAGTAGCCAAAACCCGCTGCTGGCCGAATTGCGCGGCGATAAACCAACAATACGCGTCCTGAACAAAACCGACTTGGCCGATCCCGCCGTCACCAGACATTGGCAAGACCAGATGGAACAGGCACAAGCCGTAAAAACCTTGGCGGTTACGATCAGGCAGACTGATAAGGTCAAACAAATCATCGATTTATGCGGCAAGATGCTGCCGGAAAAAGCTCAAGCCGGCAAAGTGATCCGAACGATGATCATGGGCATACCCAATGTCGGAAAATCCACCATCATCAACATCTTGGCCGAACGCACCATAGCCAAAACCGGTAACGAACCCGCCGTCACCAAACAACAGCAACGCATCAATCTGAAAAACAATATCGTGTTATCGGATACCCCCGGCGTATTGTGGCCCAACGTCGAAAATCGCAATAGCGGCTACCGACTGGCAGTGACCGGCGCAGTCAAGGATACTGCCTTTCAACACGACGATATCGCCCTGTTTGCGCTGGACTACCTGTCCAAGGTCTACCCCGAGCAGTTGCAGAAACGCTATCAGCTGGACGCTTTGCCCGGCGAAGCACTGGCTTTACTGCAAGCCATAGGTAAAAGACGCGGATGCCTGCGCGCAGGCCAGAAAATTGATTTGGACAAGGCGGCCAAGCTGTTTTTAACCGAACTCAGAGCCGGCACGATAGGCCAAATCAGCTTCGAAACCCCGGAGATGATAACGGAAGAATTGGTAGAACTGGCCGCGATCCGCGCGGAAAAAGCGGCCAGAAAGGCGGCGCGAAAAGCGCGTTAAGATGCTAACAGCATATTATCCAGCGCCATTTTCGCCAAAGATGCCTGTTCAACAGGCACGGAAACCTGATTGACGACGTGACCGGCCGCCAGATTTTCCAATACCCAACATAAATGCTGGGGATCGGTGCGGAACATCGTCGAGCACATACTCAACGTTGGCGCCATGAAATGAATATCCTTGCCTTGAGCCTTGCATTCCTGCGCCAGTCGGTTGACCAGATTCAATTCGGTCGCAACCAGCCAGCGCGTGTGAGGTTCGGCATCCCTGACGATTTTCAATATCATTTCGGTCGATCCGATGTAATCGGACTTTTGACAAACTTCGAAGCAGGCCTCGGGATGTGAGATGACGAGGGTATCCGGATATCGGGCCTTGAAATCATCGATCTGTTGCGGCTCAAAGGCTTGATGCACAGAGCAATAGCCCTTCCACAGAATGATTTTGGCATCGCGGATTTGCTGTTCGGTCAATCCGCCTCGCGGCTTATTGAAATCCCAGGTCACCATCTGCTCCAGCGCAATTCCCATACGGTACCCGGTATTACGTCCCAGATGCTGATCCGGAAAGAACAATACCTTCTCGCGCCGGGCAAAACTCCAGTTCAGGATTTTTTCGGCATTGGACGAGGTGCAGACTATGCCTTGATGCTGACCGCAAAAGGCCTTCAAATCCGCGGCAGAATTGATGTAGGTGACAGGCGTCACGGTATTTTCGACGTCAATGATCTGGGCCAGTTCGTCCCAGCATTGCTGGACCTTGACCTTGTTCGCCATATCGGCCATCGAGCAACCGGCCGCCATGTCAGGCAGGATTGCGATTTGTTCCGGCCGAGACAGAATGTCGGCGACTTCAGCCATGAAATGCACGCCGCAAAACACGATATATTCGGCTTCCGATTGCGCCGCCTCGCGCGACAATTTCAGAGAATCGCCGAAGATATCGGCATGCTTGAACACCTCGTCGCGTTGATAATGATGCCCCAACACGATACAACGCTTGCCTAGCTTGGCCTTGGCGGCCTGAATACGCGCATCGCACTCGGCGTCATCCAGGAGGGCATAATCGTGTATGGGTAAGGCAGTAGAAGTCATTTTTTCAACCTAATTAAAATGCGTTTTGCAACAAGCTCATTGCAAGCAGTTCGCTTTGGTCTCGCAGATATTGCAGAACAACGGGCACGAAACGGGCCGGCATATCGGCATCCATCCCCAAAGCCTGGAACGATTCGGCCAACACGCCAAAGCGGGTCATCATCGCGGATGCTCCTGCTATATTAGTACGGGGGCCCAACCATGAGCCTGCGGAGGGGAGGGTCGGTACCGCCGAAAGATAATCATCCATGTCCGGCACGCTAGCGCTGAGCCGCATGAAATCTTCCGGCGTCATGCGTTGCCGGGCGAACGCAAAAACAGAGCCCAAGCCGCCCATCGCCTGCTTTGGTTCTATCCCCAACCGTTCGACCAAAAAAACGACCAACTCCGCTTCGGCAGAAACGGTCGACGATGGCACTTCGGCGATGACGTGATCCGTCGTCAGTTCGCCGGGCGTACAAGCAACGCCCCCAACGACCATCAAGACCGCAACGACATACAGCCAGGACTTCATGCAGCCCCACCGAAAAGGCCGCCAAGGAAGGCGCCGATTAACACCGACGCATACTCGCGTTGATCATTAATCTTGCTTTTCCTCTTTGCCCGCCGGTTTACGCAAGCGTATACCCAGCTCTTTCAATTGCTCTTCGCTGACCAATGCCGGCGCGTTGAACAACGGGCAGGCCGCCGTCTGGGTTTTCGGGAAGGCTATGACGTCGCGGATAGAGCTTGCCCCTGTCATCAGCATGACCAAGCGGTCCAGGCCGAAGGCGATGCCGCCGTGCGGCGGCGCGCCGTATTTCAACGCATCGAGCAGGAAGCCGAATTTCTCGCGGGCTTCTTCGTGACCTATGCCCAAAATTGCAAATACGATTTGCTGCATCTCGGTGCGGTTGATACGGATAGAGCCCCCCCCAACCTCGGTACCGTTCAAAACAAGGTCATAGGCCCGCGACAGCGCCTTACCCGGATCGGCTTTCAATTCCTCGACCGAGCAGCTCGGCGCGGTGAAAGGATGGTGAATCGCGGTAAAACGTTGCGCCTTGTCGTCCCAGGCAAACATCGGAAAATCCACGACCCACAACGGTTTCCAGGGCCCGGTGATCAGGTTGCGATCCAGGCCCAGCTTGACGCGCAACGCGCCCATGGCTTCGTTGACAATGCTGGCCTTGTCTGCGCCGAAGAAAACCAAGTCGCCGTTTTTGGCGTCGACTTTTTCCATGACCTTGGCCCAGACTTCGGCCGGCGCGAATTTGACGATGGGTGATTGCAGACCTTCGATGCCGGCCGCCAGATCGTTGACCTTGATATAGGCCAAGCCTTTGGCGCCGTAAATGCCGACGAATTTGGTCAACTCGTCGATGACGCTACGGCTGAGTTCGCCGCCTTCCGGCAGTTTCATCGCCACGACGCGGCCGTGCGGATCGTTGGCGGGGCCGGAGAAAACCTTGAAATCGACTTCGCGCATTTCGTCGGCGATGTCGACCAATTCCAGCGGAATACGCAAATCCGGACGATCGGAACCGTAGCGGCGCATGGCTTCGGCATAGCTCATCACCGGAAATTTGTCGCCGAGATCGACATCGATGATGTCCTTGAACAGCCGGCGTATCATTTCCTCCATGATCGCCATGATTTCCTGTTCGTTCATGAACGAGGTTTCGATGTCGAGCTGAGTGAATTCGGGTTGGCGGTCGGCGCGCAAATCCTCGTCGCGGAAACAGCGTACCACTTGGTAATAGCGCTCCATGCCGGCGACCATCAGCAATTGTTTGTAAAGCTGCGGCGATTGCGGCAAGGCGAAGAAGGAATTGGGGTGGGTACGGCTAGGCACGATGTAGTCGCGCGCGCCTTCCGGAGTCGCTTTGGTCAGATACGGGGTTTCGATTTCGAAGAATTCGTGATCGTCCAGATACTGGCGCAGATGACGGGTGACGTCGCGGCGCACTTTCATTTTTTCCAGCATCGCGGTGCGGCGTAGGTCGATGTAGCGGAAACGCAGACGGGTTTCTTCGTTGACTTCGATGTCGCTTTCCAGCGGAAACGGCGGGGTTTCCGACTCGTTCAACACTTCGATGTGCTTGCCCAAAACCTCGATCTGGCCGGTTGCCATGTTGGGATTATGCGTGCCTTCCGGACGGTCGCGAACGATGCCTTCGATGCGCAGCACGTATTCGCTACGTACGCTTTCGGCTATCGCAAAGCTATCCGCCGCATCGGGATCGAACACCACTTGTACCAGACCGGCGCGGTCGCGCAGATCGATAAAGATCACGCCACCGTGGTCACGGCGACGATGTACCCAGCCGCACAACGCGACGGTTTGTCCTAGATGTTGGGTGTTCAATTCTCCACACTTGTGGCTACGCATATTTGTTCTCGGGTTGTTCAAAATAAAAATAGGTAGGTTGGGTTAGGCGATAGCCGTAACCCAACATGAAGGTTTAATGACAGGCACAACTGCCGCCGCATCCGCCGCCGGCTGAGTTACTGCTGGAACTGGATTCGCCGGCCACGTTTTTCTTGTTGCCGCTCTTGAAATCGGTTTCATACCAACCGCCGCCTTTCAAGCGAAAACCGGCCGCGGAAATTTTCTTTTTCAACTCTGCTTCATTACAAGCCGGACAAACCACCAAGGGCTCTGCACCCAGTTTTTGCAAGGCTTCATGCTCATGACCGCAGGCATTGCATTGATATTCGTAAATGGGCATAACGACTCCATAAAAATCAAAAAACAGCTTGTGAATAGGGCCTGCCTTTGAATTTTTCAAGGCCCTTAATGCTAGAATGGCGCCCATTTTAATCGAATATGATACAAAAATGGATAAATTGACTGAGCGATTGACGATCACCCGCCCGGACGACTGGCATTTACATGTCAGAACCGGCGCCATGCTGAAAACCGTTATCGCCCATAGCGCCCGGCAATTCGCCCGCGCCATCATCATGCCGAACCTGAAACCGCCGGTCACCCGCGTCGAGCAGGCCTTGGCTTACAGAAACGAAATCATCGCCGCCTTGCCGCCCGATTCGGCTTTTACTCCGTTGATGACGCTGTATTTGACAAGCAACACGACAGCTGACGAGATCAAAAAAGTCGCCGACTCCGAACACGTCTACGCCTTCAAACTCTATCCGGCCGGCGCCACGACCAATTCCGATGCCGGCGTCGCCAATGTCGAAGCCGCCTACCCTCTGTTCGCAGAGATGGAAAAACACGGCGTACCGCTTCTGATTCACGGGGAAGCGACCCATCCGGAACACGACATCTTCGACCGGGAAAAAATATTCATAGCCACGCATTTGACCGGGATTACCCGGCAATTTCCCGGATTGCGCATCGTCGTCGAGCATCTGACCACTCAGGATGCCGTGCAATTCGTCGAATCGGCGTCGGATCATGTCGCCGCCACGATCACGCCCCAACATCTGCTGTACAACCGTAACGCGATATTGGCAGGCGGCATACATCCGCATTTTTACTGTCTGCCTGTCCTGAAACGCGAACATCACAGACAGGCTTTAGTTAAAGCCGCCACCAGCGGCAACCCTAAGTTCTTCCTCGGCACAGACAGCGCGCCGCATCCGACATCCTCGAAAGAAAATGCCTGCGGCTGTGCCGGTTGTTACAGCGCCCATGTGGCGATGGAACTTTACGCCCTAGCCTTCGAACAGGCCGGCGCTTTAGACAGGCTGGAAGGTTTTGCCAGTTTTCACGGTCCTGATTTTTACCGCTTACCGCGCAATCGCGGGACGCTGACGCTGGAAAAACGCCCCTGGACCGTACCTGCCGAGTACGGTAGCGGCGACAGCGCCGTCACGCCGTTGTTGGCCGGCGAACAACTGCAATGGCAAGTCATCGATAGCTGACACACCCCAATCCGGCGCGTATTTCACTATTGTTTTACCCGGCCTTCGCCACCTATACAAATCCCCAGTACCAAACCGATGATTATTCCATCTTTTTCGATTTTTCAACACGCCCTCCATGTCTAGTCCTTTTGTTTACCGTTGGGGTATTTTTCCGCTGTGGCTGTTGCTGACCACGACAATCTTTTTCCGCAATCCGATTCCGATAGACGAAACCCGTTATCTGAGCGTCGCCTGGGAAATGTGGCAACGCGGCGACTTTTTAGTGCCTTATCTAAACGGCCATACATACAGCCATAAGCCTCCGTTATTATTCTGGTTATTCGAAAGCGGCTGGAACTTGTTCGGCGTCAACGAATGGTGGCCGAGGTTAGTAGGCCCACTCTGTGCTCTAGGCAACCTGATTATGGTCAGACAGCTCGCAGCTAAGCTTTGGCCGGAAGACTCGGCAACCGCCCTAAGCGCCCCATGGATATTGCTCGCCACCTTGCTGTGGACATTGTTCGCCAGCTCAACGATGTTCGACACATTGCTGACCTGCTGCGTGCTGTTAGGCATGCTGGGCTTAGTCGAGACCGTCAAAGGCGAAAGTTTCAAAGGATGGAGCTATGTCGCCTTGGCTATCGGCTTGGGTTTCTTGGCTAAGGGGCCGGTCATATTAATGCACCTTTTGCCATCGGCTTTGCTGGCCTTTTTCTGGTCCAAGCCCGAAAACCGCTTTAACAAAATGTGGTTTGCCTATCTGGGATTGGCCATACTCGCCGGCTGTGCGATTGCATTGGCCTGGGCCTTACCGGCCGCTTCCGCCGGCGGCAAAGAGTATGCCGACGCGATACTCTGGCACCAGACCGCTGACCGTACCGTAGGCACAAAGATCCATGCCCGCGGCTTTTATTGGTATCTGATTTTCCTACCCTTGCTGGTTTTTCCGTGGATCGCCTGGCCGCGTCTGTGGCAAAGTATAGTTAGGGCCGATTTTTCCGGCGACACCGGCTTGAGGCTATGTTCGACCTGGCTGCTGACTTCGTTCGTGCTGTTTTCGGCCTTGCCCAGCAAGCAACTGCATTACCTGATTCCGATACTGCCGGCATTTGCCTTGATCTGCGCGCGCGTGCTCGGCCATTCCGATAGCCTCGGAAGATTAACCGCGGACTATTTGCCCGCGCTGTTTATCGCTATCGTCGGGCTATTTCTGATCTTTTTGCCAAATGTTCCCGGACTCGCCAAATTGAACTGGGTGCAACAAGTCGAACCGCACTGGGGCTTGAGCGTGATCGCCATCGCCATAATCATTGCGGCATCGGTATGGCGCTTGGGTGGGCTTTCCGTCGCCCTGTTATCCAGCTCTATCGTACTCGCCATCTTCATAGGCTTCATTTTCTTCTTTCGATACACCGGCCTGCAATACAACCTGAGACCTGCCGCGCTGAAATTGAAAGCGTTCAACGAACGACAGATACCTGCCGCCTATGTCGGCGATTACCAGGGCCAGCTGCATTTCCTCGGCCGCCTGACGCAGCCATTGGAGGTCATCAATCCGGAACAGGCTACGGATTGGGCTAGGCAGCACCCAACGGGCTATCTGCTTTATCTGGAAAAGACCAAACCCAATCAAGCCGCCTATATTCAACCTCACCGGGAATATTGGCTGGTGTTCAGAACGGCGCAGCAAGCCTTGTCTCCCAGCCCGAATTGACGATAATCGGAAAGAAACGCCGATTTAGATTAAAATCCGCACACTTTTTAATTACTTAGCAAAACTTCCCATCGATACATGAAAATTTCGGTCGTGGTTCCGGTTCATAACGAAACCGACAATGTAGAAACGCTGATCTCGGAAATAGATCAAGCATTAAATACGCAGGATGCTTACGAAATGATTTTCGTCGACGACGGCAGCACGGACGATACCTTGTCTAAATTAACTCAAGCCATGCAGACTTACCCCGCTTTGCGGGTGTTGCAACATCAAAAAAGCTGCGGGCAAAGCCGGGCCATACACAGCGGCGTCGCGGCAGCCCGCTACGACTGGATAGCCACACTGGACGGCGATGGCCAAAACGACCCGGCCGACATCCCTCATTTGATCGATGCCTGGTCGGAACATAGTTCCGATAAATTATGGATGCTGGCCGGTTTCAGACATAAACGCAACGACACCGGCTGGCGGCGATTTTCGTCTAAATTCGCCAACGCCGTCAGGCAGGCCGTATTGCACGACGATACGCCGGACACGGGCTGCGGCTTGAAGTTATTCCGCCGCGACAAATTTCTGGCCCTGCCTTATTTCGACCATATACACCGTTTCATGCCGGCCATGATGCAAATGGCCGGCGGCCGGGTAATTTCGGTCAAAGTCAACCATAGAGCCAGGAACCACGGCCAATCCAAGTACGGTACGTTGGACAGGCTGACGGCGGGCATAATCGATTTACTGGGCGCGATCTGGCTGAAAAAACGCCATAGCCTGGCAATCGTCGAAGAGGTGCAACATGGACAGTAATACCGTTTGGCTCATCGTCGGCTTCGTCGGCCAAGCCCTGTTTTCGGCCCGTTTTCTGGTTCAATGGCTCGCCAGCGAAAAGCAGAAGAAGAGCGTAATTCCGGTGATGTTTTGGTATTTCAGCATCCTAGGCGGCTCTACGCTGCTGGTCTATTCCATCCATAAGGAAGACCCGGTCTTCATATTAGGCCAAGGGGCAGGCTTGTTGATTTATGCGCGCAACCTGTACTTCGTCGTTAAACATGCCAAACAGGAAAAACCGGCGGCACGGGAAGTCTGAACAGTTGCATGACTTTTTCAGTTTGACGCCCCTATTGCCGTTACGCAATTTCATTGTTAACTCGATAAGGTGCGCACCCCGCATAGGTTGTGCCGAACAACGTGAGGCGCAACGGTCGCGATCGATGCGCCTCCTTGCGTCGGCCCATCCTATCGGCCGTCAAATTTAGCGCACGTTATCGCGTTTTTTCAGTTTGATTGCCGCTATTGCCGTTACGCAGTTTCATTGTTAGAGTGACGGCCGAATCAGATTGTTTAGCCGACACCCGGAGGCCATGATGCGGCAACATATTATCCTGCCCATGCTTCGTTACGGCATGTTCGCCGCATGCCTGCTGGCACCGTTGCCGCCGGTTTTCGCGGCACCTAGCGACGATCCCGACGTCCTTGCCCGCCGCGGCCTAAAGGGCTCGACGGACGAGCATAAAGAACCGCCTGTGCTGACGCTGACCCGGCCGGCCGGCGGCTGGACCAGCGCCATGCAGATAGCCGTTGCCGGCAGTTGCACGGACACAAGCGCCGACCCCATCGTCGTCAACATCAACGGCGTGCGTTATTACGCGCGCAATGCCGACGGAAATTTTTCCAGATCCTTCCCTGCCGCCAAGGGCAAAAACAGCGTCATCGTCGAATGCGCCAATAGCGCCGGAGTTTCCAAAGCCGCGGCCACCGTCGACGCAGTAATATCTCCCATCCCGTTAAAAATCGTGCTGACCAGCGACAGCGATGGCGTCTATACCGACCTGCACATATACGAACCTGATTACACTCATAGATCGGAAGAGCGTCG
>JAQTYP010000485.1 GCA_028688235.1 Methylomonas sp. | reverse complement strand
AACTGGTGCTGGTTTCGCTCATCCTGTTTCTGGTGCAGTTGGTGGTCGTGCCGGTCATGGCAACCATATTGCGGCAATTGGCGGAGGTGGCAGATTCCCATCCCAGTTACAGGCAGGCTTTCATCCTGGCGGCAGTGGCGCCAACGCCATTGTGGATGGCTCCGGTCTTTCTCATCGTGCCGGACATGTTGGTCAACATCGCGATCACTACATTGGCCATGATGGCGTCGGCGGGTTTCATTTATTTCGGCATCCCGACCGTGTTCAAGATCAAGGAACAGGGACATGTCTACCTGCTGTTCGGCGCCATACTGGTCGCGGGCGTTGTTGCCTGGGGATTTTTGATGGTTTGTACGCTGGTGGTCTGGGGTAGTGTGCAGAATCTGCAATTCGCAGCCGGGCCTGCTGGCGGCTGATTACACCGAGGCAGAAAAAGGCCACCATGTGGCCTTTTTTATTGTGCATCATTTTCCTGTGCACGCAGTTTTTGAGAACGTTTAACGTTAAAATGAGTCCACAATAACAATTCCGCAACAATTGAATTTCGTTTACTGGGGATTATCGGATAATGAAACGTGTGTCACTCGCTTTTTTGACATTGTTGGCAACATTATGGGGAGCCGGCATGGCACAAGCAGAATGTGAAGGTATCTATAATCATCAGTTCAAAACCCTCCAGGATGAAGACTTCAATCTTTGTGATTACCGCGATCAGCCCATCCTGCTGGTCAACACTGCGAGCAAGTGCGGTTTTACGCCGCAGTTTGAAAAACTCGAGAGCATGTACCGGAAATATCGCGACAAGGGATTTGTTGTCATCGGCTTTCCATCCAACGATTTCAAACAGGAACTAGCCAGTAACAAGGAAATCGGCGAGTTTTGTCGTAAAACCTATTCCGTCGACTTTCCCATGATGTCTCAGACATCCGTCGTCGGCCCGGATGCCAATCCGCTCTATAGGCAGCTTGCCGAAATCACGCAGGAACCGCCGATGTGGAATTTCTACAAGTACCTGATTCTTCCCGGCGAGGATGAGATTCATGTCTTTAGCAGCGATGTGGATCCGGAGTCCCATCGCGTCATGAAAAGACTCAAACCACATTTAAAGTAAAATATAAATTAATTTAATTAATTTATTGATTATATTGGGTTTCCGGATTTAACTGTGGGTGAGGCCATTTTCTGACCGACACCGGAAGTTTTATTCTCCGGATTTTACTGTGGGTGGCATCAGCTATTGATTACATGTCGGTGTCGATTACCATCTAGCACAAGGCGATGGTTTTTATCACTTCGCGTGGGATCAACTCCTCTTGCACGGGGATGGTTTCTTGCCCTATGATTTGAAACACCAAGAGCGCGAAAGCGTTCATCGTTGCCTTTGTGGCAGCATTTCAAAATACGGTATCCCATCGATACCGAACTAGAACAAGGCGTTGCCTTGAACCATAAACCCAAGCGGGTACGCCGTTGCCCGCCAAGGGGACAGCTCCGCTCATCACAAGGAGCTTTGAATGCCATTCCTATCACAGGTTAGGATTGTCGATTACCTTGCCTTTTGTATAAGTTCTGATACACTGGAGCCTATCGATGAAACAAGGTAAAGACATTTCATGGGCTGGTTCGTCCCACGCTGATCTTTTGGACTTCCCAGTAGATGTTCGCCGTGTGGCGGGCTTCCAACTCAGGAAAGTTCAGAAAGGGCTGGATCCAGACGACTGGAAACCCTTTGATGATGTCGGTCCCGGAGTGAAGGAAATACGCATTCGGGATGCGGACGGAATTTACAGGGTGATGTATGTGGCCAAGTTCAAGGAAGCGATTTACGTTCTCCATTGCTTCCAGAAAAAGACTGAAGCTACATCCAAGCATGACAAAAAGATCGCTGAGGAACGTTATCGCGATATTGTTCGGAAAAGGACTGCAAAATGAGCCATATTGATACTGAAATTAGGCACGTTACCCCGGCGGATGGCAACATCTTCGCCGATCTTGGGTTCGGACCGGAAGAAGCTGCTGCACTGCTTGCGGAATCCGATCGTATCATCGCGGAGAAACTGGCCATCAAAGAAAGCCTGATGACCGAAATCGCGGTGTGGATCGAAGAGAAAAACCTCAAACAGGTGGAAGCGGCGAAGATTCTCGGCGTTACGCGCCCGAGAGTGTCCGACGTGGTCCACAAAAAGTCTGTCAAATTCACGATAGACGCACTGGTCGATATGCTCACGAGAACAGGCAAGCAAGTCATGGTGTCCGTTCACTGATCAATCACCATCCCAGCCCCGTGCATCTATGATGCCGGGGCTTTTTTATCGTCCGTTGCGCGTTAAAATGCGCGAATGACACATGAAGCCACCCCGTTTTTCCACCTCGACCCCGATTGCATTCTGAATGCCATTGAAAGCGCAGGACTGCGTACAGATGGCAGATTGCTCGCGCTTAACAGCTATGAAAACCGCGTCTATCAGGTGGGGCTGGAAGATGCGCAGCCCATCGTTGCCAAGTTCTACCGGCCGCAGCGCTGGAGCGATGCGCAGATTCTGGAAGAGCATGCTTTTGTGCGTGAATTGGCCGATGCCGAAATCCCGGTTGTAGCGCCTGATGTAATCAACGGCCAGACCTTGCTGCATTACCGGCAGGCGGATGCCGATTTCCGCTTTGCCGTGTTTCCCCGGCAGGGCGGCCGCACGCCAGAGCTTGACCGGGCTGGCAATCTGGAATGGATAGGCAGGTTCATTGCCCGTATTCATGCTGTCGGATCGCTCAAGACCTTTGAGACGCGCCCGGCTATTGATATCAAAACCTTCGGTCTGGAACCCAGCGAATATCTGCTGGCGCATGACTTCATTCCGCCGGACTTGCTGGAGGTATGCCGGGGCGTGGTCGCTCAGGCGCTGGAAGGTGTCTGGCCTTGTTACGAGCGGGCGGGCGACGTGGCGACGATACGCCTCCAT
>JAQTYP010000484.1 GCA_028688235.1 Methylomonas sp. | reverse complement strand
GCAACAATTTCTACGTCAGCTGCGAGCGAGTATTCAGGCCCGACTTGATCGGCCAGCCGGTCGCCGTCCTCAGCAACAACGACGGTTGCATCGTGGCCCGCAGCCAGGAAGTGAAGGATTTTGGCATCAAGATGGGCGTACCGCTGTTCCAGATACGGCACTTGGTCGACCGGCACGACATCCGGCTGTTTTCCTCCAATTACGCGCTGTACGCCGATATGTCGGCGCGGGTCATGGCCACCTTGGAAGAGTTCGCCCCCAGCCTGGAAGTGTATTCCATCGACGAGGCCTTTCTGGACTTGACCGGCGTTTACCCGTGCCAGCAAGACCCGATAGCCTACGGCCAGCGCATCAAGAAGGCCGTGTTTCGCGCAACCGGGATTCCGGTATGCGTTGGCCTGGGGCCGACCAAAACGCTGGCCAAGCTGGCCAATTTCGCCGCCAAGAAGTGGAAAAAGACCGGTGGCGTATTGGACTTGTCAGACCCGGTACGGCGGGAAAAGTTGATGAAGATCGTGCCGGTTGGCGAGGTGTGGGGCATTGGCCGCAAGATCGCCGCGCGCCTGGAACCGCTTGGCATCCATACCGTTTGGGACTTGGCCAATCAGCCGCCCGAGCGCATTCAAGCGCAATTCAGCGTCGTCGTGGCCCGCACGGTGATGGAATTGAACGGCATTCCTTGCCAGGAGCTGGAAGAAATCGCCCAGGACAAGCAGCAAATCGTCTGCTCGCGCAGTTTCAGCCGCAAGCTGACCGAATACAGGGAACTATCGGCGGCGCTGGCCGAATTTGGCTCACGCGCGGCGGAAAAACTCCGGAAACAGCGCTCGGTGGCCGCTTGCGTCACGGTGTTTATCCGCACCAACCCCTTCAACCCCAACGAACCGCAATACCAACGCACGGCCAGCGCCAAGCTGGATACCGGCACCCAGGACAGCCGAGTGATCGTCGCCACGGCGAACCGCCTGCTCGCAGCGATCTACAAGCCCGGCTATGCCTACCAAAAGGCCGGGGTGCAATTGAGCGCCATCCAGCCGGCAACGGCTCCGGGCCAATTGGATTTATTCGACCTGGCCGATAGCGACTTGCCGGCGGAAAACCGCGAACTGATGCAAGCCATGGACCGGATCAACCGCCGCTTTCCAAAAGCCATTGCTCTCGCCGCTACGGGTTTTGACAAAAGCTGGAAACCCAAGGCGGACAGGATTTCGAAGCGCTATACGACGGATTGGCGGGAATTGGCGGAGGTGAAGTGATGGAGGGGCTATTTTTCAACCATTGTGTGACTACCCCAATAGAGAGCATTGGGCCTTTCTTTAAATGCGTATCACAATAGGCGCTATCTGGGTTTTCCGTTCCGCTGCGCCTAAAACTCCAAATTGGAAAAGGAGCTTACAATCAACACCTTTCAATTTTTCCAAAATCATTGAACGTGTTTTCTTCAGCCTGAGCAATAGGAAATCCGTCCCCTCCCAAGCAATCATGGTATTAGTAACTCGCTTTAATATTCAGGTGAATTCGGATGACGCAATTTGAAAGATTCGACGTGGCAGTGATCGGCGGTGGACCGGCTGGAACGAGTGCCGCAATCCTATTGGCCAAGGCCGGAAAGCGCGTGATATTGTTCGAGCGCTCGCGTTTCCCTAGATTTCAAATCGGCGAATCGTTATTGCCCGCCGGTTGGGAAATCTGGCGGAGACTCGGCATCACGGAAAAGATTGAAGCCGAGGGTTTTACGGTAAAACAGGGCATCAATTTTGGCATGTTTAACCAAAAACCCGATGTGTTATTGCTGACCGCCGAATATCCCGACTATTTCGAACGGCCCTACACCTATCACGTCGAACGCGCTCGTTTCGATGAAATTTTACTGGAACATGCCGAGGAATGCGGCGTCGACGTGCGACGTGAGTGGTCGGTTGCGGACGTGCTATTTGAAGGGGATCAGGCCGTTGGCGTCAATGCCGGGGCTAACGGCACTAAACCCTGCCCCATTCATACGTCGGTGGTTATTGATGCGTCAGGGCGAGAGTCGCTGATTGCGCGCAAGTTAGGCTGGCGGCGACCACTACCCGAACTAAACAAAATCAGCCACTTTGCCCATTTCCAAGGCGGCTTTCGCCGCAATCCCCACGATTTTATCACGTTTGGCGAAGTCATCGAAGGCTCGGTCACGACCGACATTCATACCATCGACGGCGGCTGGGTTTGGTATATTCCGTTAAGGAACAATGTGACCAGCGTCGGCGTAGTTTTGGACGCCCGTGCTGCCAAACGCTTGGGAACTTCTCCGCAAGAATGCTTTGATACGGCGCTCAAGCGTTGCGATTGCGTGCGCGATTGGCTAACAGACGCCGAGCAAACGATGGAGGTCAAGACCATCGCTTCTATCGGCTATATCAATGAACGTTTTCACGGCGACGGCTTTGTACTGCTAGGCGATGCATCGATGTTTGTCGATCCGGTTTTTTCCGCCGGGGTTACGCTGGCGATGCGGAGCGGTCTTTACGCGGCCGACACCATTCTTGAGGGTTTTGCCAACGGCGGTGATTTCAGCGCTTTGCGGTTAAGCGCTTATGAGGCGCGTATCCGAGAACCGATGGAGCGCATTTTCAAAATGATTTATAACTGGTACCGCATTCTGGAACAGGAAGATGCCAACAATATCATCCTGCGTTCCCGGAATAGCCCCATGCTGCGCGAGCGTTTTGTTGTTTTGCTTTCTGGCGGTTACGACAAGGTCAGCATGGAGCAGATACTCGAGGCGGCCAATGAACCCAAGTCAACCTATTTGATTTCATGATGGCTATTTTTGCCCATCAGGGTAACAGTAAGAATTCCTTGGTAAATGAGTAAGTTACCTCTTGGTGTGCACCTCGTGTTCGCATTGAACCAATATGCGAATTTTTACTTAGAACTCAATGAGTAGCGGCATTAGAGAAGAGATTGATGACGAC
>JAQTYP010000056.1 GCA_028688235.1 Methylomonas sp. | reverse complement strand
AACCCGGCACCATCCTTAGCAACTCCGGCATGCTGGTGACCCCGGAACGCCTAATATCTTCGGACGTAATGACGAAGGCCGCCGCGGGGCTGTTTTTGACCGATTGTTCCTGACGGGCAAGACCGGATACGCTTAACTCGGTGAGTTCTTCCAAGCTTAACGACAACAGATCTTGGGCCGATTGTATGGCTTCTTCCGTGTTTTCCGCGGCGACAGGAGGCATATTCACGAAAAGCAGCGAAATGGACAGGACAGCCGAAAAAGGATGCGGTAGTTTCAGCATTTTTGACTCAAAGCTAACGATCAATCTGGGCGATTATAAGTGAGCCGCGTCACTTTGTCGCAAATGATCAGAAAGTTGTGGCTCGCTGACCAAGACACCGTTGCTGCCGCTATTCGCCGGCCTTATCTATACTTCGCGCGGTCGAAACTCGCCTATGGTTGTCGCAATAACCAAGCCGCTGCGGCGTCGCCGGCGGCGCGGCCACTTGCCATGCAGGCCGTCAACAAATACCCGCCTGTTGGCGCTTCCCAGTCCAACATCTCGCCGGCACAAAATACGCCCGGACATTTGTGCAGCATCAGATGACTATCCATGGCCGCAAAACGAATACCGCCGGCACTGCTGATGGCTTCCTCTATCGGACGAGGCGCGGTCAGTTTAACAGGCAGGGCCTTTATGCCAGCCACCAGTTGATGGCTATCGTCGATTTCGGCTTTCGACAACACCTCGCGTAATATAGCGGCTTTGGCCCCCTCCAGGCGTAGCGATCTTCGCAAATGATTGTTCATAGAGGCTTTACCCCGCGGCATAGCCAAGCGTTCGACGACTCGTTCGAACGACAGATTCGGCAATAAATCCAACAAGATGGTTGCAGAACCCGCTTCATCGATTTCATCGCGTATTGCCGCCGCTAACGCATAGATCAAACCACCCTCCAAGCCATACTCGCTGATCATCAATTCACCTTGCCGGCGAAAAACACCGCCGCGATGATCGGTAAACGTGATACTGACCGATTTGATGGGCTGCCCTGCAAAACGGCTACGAAAGTAATCGCTCCAGGCCACGTCGAACCCGCAGTTGGCGGGTTTCAAGGCCGCTGTCTCTATACCCTGCGCCGCCAACAAGGCTTGCCAGGCACCGTTGGAACCCAGCTGGGGCCAGCTACCGCCGCCCAGAGCCAGCACAAGGGCATCGGCTTCGACGATGCGTTCGCCATTCATCGTCTCGAAACGGAGCCGCTGGTCGTCCCAACCCAACCAGCGATGGCGCATATGAAAATGTACGCCGGCCGCTCTCAGCCTGTGCAACCAGGCACGTAACAAGGGCGCGGCCTTCATTTCGGTCGGAAACACCCTGCCGGAACTCCCGACAAAAGTATCTAGCCCTAAACCTTTGACCCAGGCCCGTAGCGCTTCGGGCGGAAAATCGCGCAGCATGGCTTGCAATTGAGGGCGGCGATCGCCATAGCGGGACAAAAAAAGCTCCAAAGGCTCTGCATGAGTGATGTTCATGCCGCCTTTGCCCGCCATCAAAAATTTGCGTCCCGCCGAGGGCATTGCATCATAGACGGCCACGGCAATGCCGGCTTCGGTCAACACCTCGGCAGCCATCAGACCGGCCGGCCCCGCGCCGATGACGGCGGCGGTTTTTTTTAATACTGTCATTGGAAAAATGCGCCTGGAAATATCGGGGTTAGCGACCGAAGGCGTGTTGATCGCATTCGCCGATGTCTTCGAACCAGATATGCGGCGACTGCTCGATGAAGCGTTTCATCAGCGCCGTGCAGCGTTGATCGTGCATTTCTACGACGGTTACGCCGGCTTCGCGCAACCAATCCAGATGGCCTTCGAAGTTTTCCGATTCGCCGACCACGACGGTGCCGATGTTGAACTGGCGGATCAGCCCAGAGCAATACCAGCACGGGGCTAGCGTGGTGACTAAAATCTTGTCCCGGTAGTTGGTTTGCCGGCCAGCCTTGCGGAAGGCGTCGGTTTCGCCGTGGACGGATGGGTCGTTGTCCTGCACTCGCCGGTTGCGACCGCGTCCCAGCAAATTACCGTCGGCATCGAACAAGGCCGCGCCGACCGGCACTCCGCCTTCGTCGAATCCGGCTTGGGCTTCGGCATAGGCGATGCTGAGCATTTCCTGATATGTCATGATCATTTGTGGGCTGCTTGCAATGGAAACCACTCCGGATGCTTGATCATCTCCGCCGTTAAATCGACATCGATTTCCGGCCAATAAAAATGGTTTGGGGAAGACTCTTCAACACGGAGAATGGCATTGACCGCTTGATTTTTGAACCACGGAAAGTCCTCGTACGATAGAAAAAGTTCTTCCGTTTGCGTCAACAGCCAAATGCCGTGACCGGAAATGTGAGTCACTTCAACCGGGAAAGTGTTGCTGCCAAGCGCTAACGAGCTCATCGTAATGTTGCTCCACCAAAGATTCGATTTCTTTCAACTGCTTTCTGGAATAGCGGTAGTTTTTCGCCAGCTCGATTTCGGGAATCAGCCAAAACTTGGCTTCGCCGTCTTCGGAAACGATATGGACGTGCATTCTGGGTTCTTCCCGTGAGAAGAAAAAGAAGCGGTAACCCGCTTCTTTAAATACCGTCGGGCTCATCGCTCCAAAAAATTCCTCAACATGTCGTGCCCGTGCTCGGTCAGGATCGACTCGGGATGGAATTGCACGCCTTCGATGTCCAGGGTTTTGTGGCGCACGCCCATGATTTCGTCGATGTTGCCGGCTTCGTCTTGGGTCCAGGCGGTGATTTCCAGACAATCCGGCAAAGTCGCCTGTTCGATGACCAAGGAATGATAGCGGGTGGCGGTGAACGGGTTGCTCAAGCCTTTGAAAACGCCCAAATCTTTGTGATAAACGGGCGACACCTTGCCGTGCATGATCTGCTTGGCGTGGATGATGTTGCCGCCGAAGGCATAACCTATGCTTTGGTGACCCAGGCAGACGCCCAGAATCGGGTATTTGCCGGCGTAGCGGTGGATGGTTTCCACGGAAATACCGGCTTCCTTGGGCGTGCAGGGACCAGGCGAAATGACGATCTTGTCCGGGCGCAGGTCTGCTACGTCCTCGACCGTCACTTCGTCGTTGCGTACCACCACCACGTCGGCGCCGAGTTCGCCGAAGTATTGCACCAGGTTGTAGGTGAACGAATCGTAGTTGTCGACCATCACCAATCTGACGCCGCTCATGCTTTTCCTCCGAGGCCGGCTTCGGCCATGCTGACGGCGCGGAACACCGCGCGGCCCTTGTTCATTGTTTCTTCCCATTCGCTGCGCGGCACCGAGTCGTAGACGATGCCGGCGCCGGCTTGGATGTGCAGGGTTTGATCTTTAATGACTGCGGTGCGGATCGCAATCGCGGTATCGAGATTGCCGGACCACGATATGTAGCCGACCGCGCCGGAATAAATGCCGCGCTTGACGGGTTCCAGTTCGGCTATGATTTCCATCGCCCGAATCTTGGGCGCGCCGCTGACGGTGCCGGCCGGGAAGGTCGCCGCCAGCACGTCGAAGGCGTTCTTGCCATCCTGCAACTCGCCGATGACGTTGGAGACGATATGCATCACATGCGAATAGCGCTCTATGATCATCTTGTCGGTCAGTTTCACGCTGCCGATCTTGGCGACGCGGCCGGTATCGTTGCGGCCCAGGTCGATCAGCATCAGGTGCTCGGCGATTTCCTTGGGGTCGGCCAGCAATTCTTTTTCCAGTTCCAGATCTTGTTCGTGGGTCTCGCCGCGTTTGCGGGTGCCGGCGATCGGTCGCACCGTGACTTCGTCGTCTTCCAGTCGCACCAGAATTTCCGGCGACGAGCCGACGATATGAAAGTCTTCCAGGTTCAGGTAATACATGTAGGGCGAAGGATTCAAACAGCGCAGGGCGCGATACAAATCCAGCGGCGAGGCACTGAACGGAATCGACATGCGTTGCGATAACACCACCTGCATGCAGTCGCCGTCGGTGATGTATTGCTTGGCCTTGCGCACCGCGTCCTCGTAGCCTTGCTGAGTGAAACCGGACACGAAGTCGGTTTCCTGCACCTGCTTGGTGGTCGTATGCGGTTTCGGATGCGCGTGCGGCTGGCGCAATTTTTCCACCAACCTGTCCAGACGCGCCTTGGCGTTGTGGTAGGCGTTATCTTGAGCCGGGTCGGCATGGGTCAGTAGCAGCATTTTGCCGGACAGATTGTCGAACACCAGTAAATCCTGCGACACCATCAACAGAATATCCGGCGTGCCGATAGGATCGGGCTTGCCGCTGTTTTGCA
This sequence comes from Methylomonas sp., assembly GCA_028688235.1. Classification (GTDB taxonomy): domain Bacteria; phylum Pseudomonadota; class Gammaproteobacteria; order Methylococcales; family Methylomonadaceae; genus Methylomonas. The sequence continues at coordinate 7,693 of JAQTYP010000056.1, read as the reverse complement.
GCTTGGGTTCGATATAGCCTATGGTTTCATAGCCGAAATAGCCAACCAGGCCGCCGTTGAAGCGCGGCAGGCCTTCGATGTCAGGCACCTTGTATTGTTGGCGGAATTCTTCTATCCATTCCAATGGCTGGGAATGTTCGAAACTTTCCGTTTTCCCCTCCTTTTCCACTGTGATCTTAAATCCACAGATTTTGACCCAGGTTTTACAAGGCAAGCCGATGATGGAATAACGTCCCCATTGCTCTCCGCCATGTACCGATTCGAATAGATAGGAATACGGGCCGTCGGCCAGCTTCAGATAGGCGCTGAGCGGCGTGTCCAGATCGGCCAATACTTCGCGGCAGACCGGAATGCGGTTATAGCCCTGTCGGGCGTATTCGGAAAATTGCGCGGGTGTCATCAGTGTTGCTCGGATTGGGTCAATGCAGACCGTTGCTGTAATAGCCGAGATTGTACCTTAATTCGGCATCAACCGACTCGGGATTGCTGGCGACACCAATCGATGCGGTCGAGTCCGAAACGATCGATTTTTTTATACAGTGTGGTGCGGGTAATACCCAGTTGTTTGGCGGCTTGGGAAATATTGCCGGCACAAGCCAGCAAACTGGTTTTGATGCCGTGTATCTCCCAATCCTCCAAAGTCATGGCCGCCGTATCGGCCGATGCATAGTAAACGTCCGCCAGCGGATATTCGTCGGGCGAAGGCGTCTTTTTCAATTCGGCGACGAAATCCAGCGGCAAATCATCCAAACCTATCGTGTTGCCGCCGGCCGTATAGACGGTGGCGCGAACCACGTTGATCAACTGGCGGATATTGCCCGGCCAAGGATGTCTATCGAATAGGGCCATCACGTTAGGGCAAACACTGACCGTATCGGCATTGGGCAGGTTGGCCAGTTCGCGCTGCAATATCTGCCGGATGATGGCTTGTTTATCATCCCGCTCACGTAACGGCGGCAGATGAATTTGCGCGCCGTTAAGGCGGTAATACAAGTCGCGGCGGAAACGACCGGCTTCTACCGCTTTCAACAGCGGTACGTTGGTCGCGGCGACGATCTGTACGTCGACCTTGATCGGCTTGCTGCCGCCGACCGGCGTGAATTCGGAGGTTTCCAATACCCTGAGCAAGGTCGATTGCAGATCCAGACTCATGTCGCCGATTTCATCCAGAAACAAAATACCTTTATCGGCCAACAGGAATTTGCCCGGCTTGCCGGCGCTACGGGCACCCGTAAAACTGCCGGCTTCGTAACCGAACAGTTCGCTTTCGATCAAGTCATGCGGGATTGCCGCGCAATTGATCGCTATCAGCGGTTGTTGGCGGCGCGGGCCGGCGTGCTTGAGCAAATTGACGAAATGATCCTTGCCGACCCCGGATTCGCCGGTGATCAACATCGCGATCTTGTGCTGCTGCAGTTTGACGGCCTTTTCTACCTGAGTGCTTAGTTGGGATCCCGCTCCGGATTCGACGCATGCGGTCGATTTTTTACTCAGCTTGAACGGAATCTGCTCCAAAACCCTGGTCTGAGCCAAGGGGCTACGCGTCAACGGCAAATTGGTATTCAACAACACGCAAAGTAAATGCAGAAAGGCAAACAACGAATTCACGCTTTCTTGCCTGTCGCTAACCAGACCTATTACCGCCAGCACTTTGCCGTCGTCGTCCAATAACGGGTAACCGATAGTGGTATAAGGGTGCAACAGGCTTAAAAAATGCTCCATGCCTTGAAATGCGACCGGTTTTTTCAATTGCGCCGCGGTGCCTATGCCGTTATTGCCCATGACTGTTTCGGCCCAATTGCTGTGTTGTCTATCCTGGGATGGTCGAAACGGGCCGGCAAACGGATTTTCGCCTAAGGTACTCAGCAAGCCGCCGTTTTCGTCGGCCAGCACCAGCATCACCCCTGCATCCTTGAGGACCATATGGAATTGGTGACTCAATTCGGCCAGTAGCCGGGCTATCGGCAGGGCCTTGACCCCGTCTATCGCCGGTTTGCCGTCGCGTAAGTGATCCCAGCGAACGTAGTTACCTAACGGCAACTGGTAGTCTTCCAGGCAGCGACGCCAGGATTCACAAACCTCCTGGCGCACCCAATCCTGTTGTTCGGGCACGCAACGGGTTTGTATCATCCATCGCCAGGCCTGTACCGGGCGGTCGAGTTCGAACGCCTGATGCTTGAAACTAAAAGCATCGCGCAATAATTTCACTTTGGGCGGCAGGTTCAGGGTAATGTCCATTTTTCCTCTTGATCTTGGTATGTCGAATTAGTATCGGCGCAAAACAAAATTAAAACAGCCACTTAGCCGTTTTGTCCTTGTAGAGAACATAACAAAATCAAAAAAAGAGGCAATGCGACATAACGTCACATTGCCCTATTCCATTGCCGAATAGAAGGGGAGCGAGGCTTTAGGAGAAGGTTGCCTGCGGAGGATGGCTCAAATACGTGGGTCTTCGCGGGTGGCCGCGGCCCATTCCGGTGAATAGCCGGCCATGATGCTGGGATCGGGAACATCCATGACCACCGATTCGGTACCCATCAGAGTGGCAATTGTGCTGACCGCGCTACGCAAGGCCAGACGTGCTACCTTGACCGGATCGATGATGCCGATGTCTATAAAGTCGCCGTGCCGTTGCCTCAAGGTATCGTAGGCCTGTGAACTGCCGCCTTCGGCCAGCCTGGCGATCACCGCATCGGCGTTGACGCCGGCATTGTTCAATACTTGCAACAAGGGCGCCGCCATGGCTTGTTGCAGAATGGCTACGCCCTGCTGCTGTTCGGCATTGGCGGCAATGACGCCGGCCAGCACGCCGCGTGCGTTGTAGAGACCGACGCCGCCGCCCGGCATTACGCCTTCCTGCAACGCGGCCTGGGCAGAGCGATAGGCGTTTTCTATCCTGACCAGTCTTTCTTTGATTTCGACATCGGTAATGCCGCCAACCTGAAACTGGCCGACTTTGCCGGCCAGCATGGCCATGCGTTCTTCCAGTTCCTCGAGTTCGTGGCGGTTGCCGGTTGGCGAACCCTGGCCAGGCTTGCGCTCCCGGACGGCGTCGGCTTCCTTGCCAAGGTTTTGTCTGTGCAAGGTAATTGCTCCGGCATCGCCGGCGGCACCGACAATAGTGGTCTGCTCGGCACTAATCACGACGCGTTGGGCTTGGCCCAATTGGGCTAAGTCGACGCGCTCCAGGTTCTGGCTGCGCGCGGCCAAAATCGCTTCGCCGCCGGTCAGTAAGGCCAAATCTTGCAACCGGTCCAGACGTTTGTCGCCAAATCCTGGCGGTTTGATCGCCGCCACCTGGAACACGCCGCGGATATGATTCAACAACAGCGGCGCCAGGGCCTGATCCTGAATGCTCTCGGCGATGATGAGCAGCGGCCGGCGCTCTTCGGACACTTGTTCCAATATAGGCACCAGATCCAGCATATCGGTGATTTCACGGTCGTAGAGCAAAATATAGGGCCGCTCCAGCACGCATTGATTGTTGGTTTTATCGGTGACGAAATAGGGCGACAGATAACCTTGGTCGTATTGTATGCCTTCGACGATATCCAATCGGTCTTCGCGGCCGTTGCCCAGTTGAAAACTCATGGCGCCTTCGTGGCCTAACTCGGACAAGGCTTGCGCCAGCAGTTCGCCGACGCCTGTTTCGTTCTTGCAGGCAACCGCGGCGATATGCTCGATCCAATCGCTGGTGACGCCGACGACGGCGTGTTTTTGCAGATGCTGTTCGACCAGGGTCAGCCCCAGCTCCAGACCTTTTTTCAACTCCAGGGGATGAAAACCGGCGGCGACGCTCTTCAGACAGGCGGCGGCAAGCGCGCGGGCCAGTACGATGGCGGTAGTGGTGCCGTCGCCGACCTGGCGCGACACGGTGCCGGCGACGTCGCGCAACATGCGTCCGCCGAGGTCGGCGATGCGGTCTTCCAGAATGATGGCGTTGGCGACGGTGACGCCGTCGCGGGTAAACACCGGGGCAATGCCGTCGGTGCGGTGCTGAATCAATACCGCGGGTCCATTGCCGCCCAGGGTCACGGCGGCGGCACGCGCTACGGTATCCATGCCTTGTAGCAGGCGTTGCCGGGCTTCGGGATTATAGATGATATGTTTGCTCATGGTGTGGTATGCGTTGGTTGTAGAAGGCCCTCGCCGTCTGCGGGCGAGGGAAGTATCTTCACGTTCGGTCTTTCATCAGTGCCTGGCCGGCCCGCGCCCTGGACTGGCGGGCGCGTTCCAGCCGCAACCAGATCCAGGTCAACTTCTTGTCGTCATGGTCCAGCGCCAACTTGAAGGCTTCCTCTTCATCGGCCGGCAACTGTTTTTGCCAATATTCCGTCAGCTCGGCGACCCGTTCGTCGCCCAGCCTTTCCACCAACCGCTGCTCCTCTGCGACCAATGTACGTATGCTGGCATCCAATTCCCTGACCATTTCGTGGATGAAAACCTGATCGTCCTTTTTCATACGTATCAGGCGGCACTTGGCAGGAATTTTTCCAGGTAAATTTTGTTCTGCGGGATGCCGACGTCGGCGCAGACCGCATAAGTGGCATCGACCATACCGGGTGGCCCGCATAAATACAGGTCCGGTTTGACGCCTGTCCCTTGCAGATCGCGGCGCAGGATATCGACTACGCTGCCTTTTTCGCCGTTCCAACCCTCGCCCGCTTTCCACACGCAGATGCGAACATCCAGGGTCGGCATGGCCGATTTCAGGCGGCTCAACTCGTCTGCGTAAAACACCTCATCTTCGGTGTTGACGCCGAAGTAGACCACGCAAGTTTGCGGCTCTTCCCATTCGTGCATGCGCCTGACCATGGACAGGATAGGCGCCAAACCGGTACCGCCGGCGACGAAATAGCGGGGCGTAAAACCGTTTTCCTTCAGGCCGAAAATACCCAAGGGACCTGTGACCTTGAGGGTTTGACCGAGGTAGGCACTGTGTTGCAAGTAAGACGAAAACTTACCGTTGTCGACGATGCGTATCAGAAACTCCAGTTCACCCTTGTTATTGGCGGTGTTTGCCGGCGAATAGGAGCGGTAGATGTCGGTGCCGGGAATTTCCAGGTTGTAGTACTGGCCGGAATCCAGTCGCACCTGTTGATCGGCGCCTAGCTTCTGTAACTTCAGTTTCATGACGTTGCAGGACACCATGCTCAATTCGGTGATTTCGGCTTCGAATGCAAGGCCTTCCGGCGAAAACGAGATCCTGTCGTAGGTGTAGGGCACTTCGATCTCGACGTCGCTGGTTGGATAACAGCGGCATAACAAAACCTGTCCGTCTTCTTCCTCTTCGGGCGGCAAAGCCTGCACGCTGAATTTACCCATCTCGTAATCGCCTTCGGCGCAAAAGCCCTTGCAGGTCGCGCAGCCACCTTCCCTGCAGGAGGCCATCAGATAAATGTCCTGACGCAGCCCTGCGCTGATGATGTCTTCATCTTCGCCGCAATCGAAGCAGACAGTCTCACCGTCCTCGGTGATGATTTTGACGTTATGCAGACTCACCCGGCGTCTCCTTGCCGGCTAGCCGGCCGCGCCATGTTGAAAAAAGCCATCACGTGTTCGACCGCGCGCAGCGAAGCGTCCAGCGTTAGAGAACAGCCTTCCTGCACCAGTTTTTTGTCGCGGTAGATCGTCCAGCGCCACATGAATTCCATGTCTTCGCAGAAAGCGGCATAGGGGCCGGCATCATACAGTTTGGTGACCTTGGCGTCGTCGTCCGGATAGGGCAACGGCGTAGCGGATTTAACATTCGAAAAAAATTCCATCATGCTGTGTTTTCCGATTGATAGGTTCGGGAAAGGAGCTGGATCGCGCCAAACGAAATCCGGCTCCGATTAACTCGAAAAAAGAGCGCCGGTAGCTACCGGCGCCCAAGGCATACCCATCCCCCAGGCTCCCGCATACGTTAAAAGCCCGGGTAAAGACAGTTGCCGTTACTGCAAGGTAATAGTCTTGACGCCGCGCGCTTTGCGCAGTTGTTCCAACGACAGATCGTAGTAACCGATGTTACGCAGCTCCATCAGCTTGGTGCCCAAGATACGGTCGGTGTCCATGAACACGTTGACAGGCATCATCGGCGGTTTGAAGGCTTGGCGGAAACCGATATGAATTTTTTCGGCTTCGTACTTATCGGTGCAGGCCGCCATCTTGGCAATGACCGCATCGGCTTCCTTCTGCGCATCCTTGCCGGTTGCGGTTTGAGTCAAAAATTGCGCGTCGTTGAGTTCGTGATGTTTCAACAACGCTACTTTTTCCTCCAGTTTGCATTCGATCCAGCCCCAATCGAGTTCAAGATCATAGCTTGCACGAAGCGGTGTGGTGTATTGGCGACGAAAGTCAGCCAATGCCTCGGCGCCTTTAGCCAAGCTGTTGAGAGAGCCGATTTTTTTGATCCATTCATCGCGTACCGGATTGTCGTGAATTTTGTAATTTGCCATCTGTGTCTCCTTAAGACTTCAAGTCTTCCAATTGACGGTCCAGGCCCATCAACTCCGAAGTAATGGTGAATTTTTCGCCCAGCGTGAAGGCGCGGCCGATAGTGGAGGAAACGTCTACCAGGAAGTCGTAGACGCTGAATTTTCTGCCCAGAATTTCCGAAACTTCGGCGGCATCCACTTCGATCTTGCCGGTGGCTTTTAGCCACCAATAACCGGCACGGTCTTCGACTACCAGGGTCGGATTGTCGTCTTTGCGGTCGCCCTGCAAAATCTCTTCGACGATGATGTTGATTTCTTCGGATTTTTTCAGAACCAGCACCACCTCGTTGCTTTCATGCACGACTTGGTTTTCTTCGGAAAAGTATTCGTCGGCAAAGTCCTTGCCGCTTTTGGCCATAATGCCAGCGCCGTATGCGTTTGAATTGAGTGACATGTTGATCTCCTTATTTCAAGCCTTGCAGAATGGTTTTGATGAGGGCCGCCTTGTCGAATTTGTAGCTGACTTTGTCGGCAAAATCGACTTTCCAGTCATCGAATATCCGGTTTAACGCCGCTTCCACCGAGGCTTTGTCGGTCACGCCAGCAATAGTCGGCAGATTGGCGTAAATACCCATAAAGTCTTGCAAAGCTTGTACGGTTCTTGCCAGCCATTTGTCGGTCCATGCCCTCAAGATGCGACGGTTGTAATCACCGAATTCCGCGTCGTTAGCCAGGCCTTCATCGAAAAACATGTCGGAAGTAATGGCTTTAGCATTGGCAAAATGGATTTGCGCTTGATTGATGAAAAACGGTGTCAAGGTATCGCCAAAGTGCGTAGACGCGCGTTGGAAAAACTCGCGGCGCACGAATTGACCGAACAAGGCATCGTAAACGACGTGGGTCGACCAGATGATTTCGTTCCAGTCGTAAGTCGCTTGCCAGATGTCTTGAACCGCTTCTCTGGCGCCTTTGAAGATGGCGCCTTGGGTCCATTCTTGTTTAGGCTCTTCGGTGGACTCGGGAAATCCCGGCACCAATTTCGACAGAAACACGCGTTCCAATTGGAAGGATTGGGCATTGTCGACTTTATCGAAACCGATGAAGGCGATGCTGAAGCGCAAAGTGTCGCCCAAGGTATCGCGCGATGCCGATGAGTGCGCATTGAATAAGCCGTATTCGTTGAATACGAACGCCCCCAGATAACGGCTCAGGATTTCGTCGCGCCACAAGGGGCCCATGGAACGGATTTGGCCTTCGTCGGAGTAACCCAGCAAGAA
>JAQTYP010000055.1 GCA_028688235.1 Methylomonas sp. | reverse complement strand
ATAGAGGAAGACGGCCAATTGGCCGGCATCGTGACCGAGACCGACTTTCGCCGCAATGCCGGGGTGGAGGAGTTCATAGGATTGCGTACCGTGGCGGCGATCATGGACCCATCGGTGTTGATGTTGTCGGCAGACACCAAAGTGATAGATGTAGCGGCGATGATGCATGACAGAAGGCTGAGTTGCGCTGTCGTGACCGATGGCCTGAAGCCGATAGGCATCGTCACCGAGCGCGACATGGTGCGCTTGTATCGGCGTCAGGCCGGTGCTGTTAGTGTCCGGGAAATCATGTCTTCGCCCGTAGCTACGGTGAGTCCGGATCACGTCGTGGTCGACGTGGTGCATAGGATGCAGAAGGAGGCAATACGTCATCTGGTGGTGGTCAATGCTCGAGGCGACACGCTAGCCGTGGTCAGCGAACACGATGTCGTCAAGCACACCGATGGCCAGTATGTCGATTTGTTGAACAGAATCATCCACGAACAAGTCGTCGAACTGCAGCTGAAACAGGCCAAAATCGAAGAGCTGACGCTACGCTCGGCACTGACTGAGAGTGAACGGCGCTTGCGGAACCTGGAAGTGAGCGCCGGCAACGAAAAAGCCCTGCTCAGGACGCTGATAGACAGCATTCCCGATCTGATTTTTCTGAAAGATAGCGACAGCGTCTATTTGGGTTGCAATAGGGCCAGCGAGGCATTTTTCGGCAAATCCGAACAGGAAGTGATAGGCAAGACCGATTTCGACTTACTGAACACCCGGATTGCGACGTCCTTTCGGCAACGGGACAGGGATGTCATGGCGTCCGGTGGCTCGCTGGTTAACGAGGAATGGGTGGTCTATCCCGATGGCAACCGGGAATGCCTGGAATTCGTGAAAACGCCTTATGTCAACGAACAAGGCGAGTTGCTGGGCATCATAGGCATAGGTCGCAATATCACCGGACGAAAATTGGCCGATAGGGAACTTAGAGAGAATGAAGAAAAATTACGGGCCCTGTTCGAAATGTCGCCGCTGGGCATAGCCAGAAATACCTTGGATGGACGCTTCATCGAAGCCAACGATGCGTTGCTGAGCATGGTCGGATACTCGTTGGAAGAATTGCAGGCGCTTAGTTATTGGGATTTGACGCCGGAGGATTACGCGTTCCAGGAAGCTCGGCAGTTACAGGCGCTGGAGAGCAACGGGCAATACGGCCCGTACGAGAAAGAATATCTGCATAGCGACGGGCACAGGATTCCGGTCCGGCTGAACGGGGTCTTGATAGCCGGTGGCGACGGCGGTCGTTACATCTGGTCCATCGTGGAAGACATCGGTGAACGCAAGCGCGCCGAAGAAGAGATGCAACTGGCGTCCTTGGTCTATATGAATAGCGGCGAGGCGATGGTCGTCACCGACGCCGATGGTCTGATTATCACGATCAATCCGGCTTTCACCGAATTGACGGGGTACACGGCGGAAGAGGTGATAGGCCAAAATCCGCGTATCCTGAATTCCGGTTTGCACGACAGGGCCTTCTATCAGGTCATGTGGGAAAAGCTCAATACGATGGGATTCTGGCAGGGCGAGATCTGGAACAAACGGAAGAACGGCGAAATCTACGCCGAATGGCTGACTATTAACAGCATATACAAGGACGACGGCGTTTGTAACAGGCGAGTTGCGTTGTTTTCGGATATCACCGACAAGAAAAGAGCGGAGGAATTGATCTGGACGCAGGCCAACTTCGATCCGCTGACCGGTTTGCCCAATCGGCGTATGTTCAACGACAGGCTGAATCAGGAAATCAAAAAAGCCCATCGCGGCGGACAGCGGTTGGCCTTGATGTTTATCGATCTGGATCGCTTCAAGGAGATCAACGATATCATGGGGCACGACATGGGCGATCAATTGCTGCAGGAAGCGGCCAAGCGTTTGATGAGCTGTGTGCGGGAAACGGATACCGTCGCCCGCTTGGGTGGCGATGAATTCACGATTATCGTCACGGCACTCGAGGATGTCGCCAGTGTGGAGCGTATCGCCGATGAAATTCTGCTTAAACTATCCGGGCCGTTTAAATTGGAGGACGAAACCCTGTATGTCTCTGCCAGCATCGGCATCACGTTTTACCCCGACGATGCCAAGGATATCGAAGAATTGCGCAAAAACGCCGATCAGGCCATGTATGCGGCGAAACACCATGGGCGTAACCGGTTTAATTACTATACGCCGGCCATGCGCGACCTCGCTCAAAAGCGCATACGTTTGGCTAACGATTTGCGTATCGCGCTGGACGAAAATCAATTTCGGGTTTTTTACCAGCCCATCGTCGATTTGAACAACGGTCTTATTCACAAGGCCGAGGCATTGATACGTTGGTTACATCCGCAGCGAGGCTTGATCGATCCTGGCGAGTTTATTCAGATTGCCGAGGAAACCGGCCGTATCGTCGAAATAGGCGATTGGGTATTTCGCGAGGCCGCCTTGCAGGTCAAGCACTGGCGGCAACATTATCGCGGCGATTTTCAGGTTAGCGTGAATAAGTCGCCGGTGCAGTTTCAGAATGACGAATCCTTCTATAGAGGCTGGTTGGAGCAGTTACGAGAGCTTGGTCTACCCGGCGATAGCGTAGTGATCGAAATCACCGAGAGCCTGTTGCTGAATAACAAGCAAATCGTCAACGACAAGTTATTGTTGTTTCGCGATGCGGGTATCCAGGTCGCGATCGACGATTTCGGCACCGGTTATTCGTCGCTGGCCTATCTGAAGCTTTACGACATCGACTATTTGAAAATAGACCAATCCTTCGTTCGAAACCTGCAGCCCGATTCCAGTGATTTGGTCGTCTGCGAGGCCATCATCGCGATGGCCCATAAATTGGGTATCAAGGTCATTGCCGAAGGCGTGGAAACAAAGGAGCAGCGCGATCTGCTGAAGGCCGCCGGTTGCGACTTCGGACAGGGCTTTTTGTTCGCCAAACCCAGCCCCGCCAAGGATTTCGAGTGTTTGCTGCACGACTAAGCGTCTCGTATTTCCTCGTTCCCACGCTCCAGCGTGGGAATGCATACCGGTCTCGAAGCATCCAGGCTTCGTGAAGATAGTCACAGGAGAACCAGTGAATTCGATTTTCGATTATGCGGAGGCTTGTCTTTTCGATGCGGACATTTCGCGGAAACTGCAATTGACCCATGAAGCCCAGCGATTGGCGCAAGCCGGCTTGCTGTCGCTGGCCGGAAGTGCGAGGCCACGGCCTATCACCGATACGGTATTCCCGGAAAAACCGCGATTGCTGATGCCAAGAGACATGCCGCGCCGGCGTCTGGATACGACGGAAGGCAAGGCCGCGTTTTTCCATGCGCTGGCCCATATCGAATTCATGGCGATATATCTGGCCTGGGATATCGTTTACCGTTTTCGCGGACTTCCTGATCGGTTTTATCACGACTGGCTGCGCATCGCCGCCGAGGAAGCCTTGCATTTTTCCATGATACGCGGCCATCTGTCGTCATTCGCTTGCGATTACGGCGATCTGCCGGCACATATGGGCTTATGGGCGCATGCGGAAGATACGGCGGACGACATTCTGGCCCGATTGGCGGTCGTGCCTCGTTGCATGGAAGCTCGCGGTCTGGACGTGACGCCGGCAATGATAGATAAACTCGAGGTCTTGGGTGATAGCGATGGCGTAGCGATATTGATCCGGATCTACGAAGATGAAATCGGTCATGTCGAGCGCGGCTCGTTTTGGTTCAACTTCTTGGCTCAGCAGCGCGGTTTGGATGCCGAACAGTTGTACAAACAAAAGATACTCAGTTGTTACCGGGGTAAACCCAAGGGACCGTTTAACCGAGAAGTGCGTATAATCGCCGGATTCTCGCATAACGAAATCGATTGGCTGGAGGAAAGGTTGCATGAATAAAAAACCGGTTTTTGATTATCCGCTGTTTGCGATGGGCTTCAGGGCTTTTTTCGCGCTGGCGGGTCTTTCGGCCTTGGCCTTGATCGCGTTGTGGAATTCCATGTCCGCAGGTTCCTTGCATATCGATAATTATTATCCTGCCACTGTCTGGCATGCCCATGAGATGCTGCTCGGTTACTCGACGGCCGTCATAGCGGGTTTTTTGCTGACGGCGGTCGGAAACTGGACGGGTCGGCAGACCGTGAGCCCCGATCAACTGGCTTCCTTGAGTTTTTTGTGGATTTACGGGCGGGTAACGCCGTTTTATTCCGGGTTGTTTCCTGACGAGTTGATTGCAGTCATCGATTTCGCATTTTTACCGGTATTGGCTTATTTCGTCGGCAAGCCTGTGCTAAAAACCGGGCAATTCAAAAATCTGGTTTTCGTCGCCTTGCTGTTGCTGATCGCGGTTGGAAATGGCTTGATGCATGCCGAAATTCTCGGGATTTCGGCGGCAGGCGCGATGCTTGGAATAAAATTGGTTGTCGCCATCATCGTCATGATGATTTTGGTGATAGCCGGACGCGTGTTTCCATTTTTTACCGAACGCGGCCTGTCAGGGGTGATTTGCATACGCAATCCGGGGCTGGATGTAGCTTCCATCGTAGCCGGTTTAGCGGTATTTTTGGGGATGGTGGCGGACGTTTCAGGCCTGTTATTGACAGTCGCCGCCCTTGCTGCCGTGGTATTCAATGTGATGAGGGTGGCGGGTTGGTATAACCCGCGCATCTGGTATGTGCCATTGTTGTGGGTGTTGTATGTCGGCTATGCCTGGTTGATATTGGGATTCGTGTTGGCGGCGTTGGCGGCTTATGGCGTCGTCATGCCGGTGGTGGCGTTGCACGCTTTTACCGTCGGCGGTATAGGCGTTCTGACCTTGGGCATGATGGCGCGGGTGGCCTTGGGTCATACCGGCAGGGCGCTTAAGGCCTCCAATGTCATGGCGCTGGCCTTTTTGTTGATCAATGTGGCGGCACTATTGCGAGTGCTTTTTCCCGCGGTGCTGCCGGCTTGGTACGGCGGTTTCGTGTTGGTTTCCAGTTACAGTTGGCTGGCGGCGTTTTCGTTGTTTGCTTTTCAATATGCACCGATTCTGACGCAGCCGCGCATCGACGGAGAGGCCGGTTAGGCTGCTCCCCGTCTCTGAGCTTTGGGGCGAAAGCAGGCGTCCTTGTCTCGTTATCCGGTATATCGATTTGACGCGTTTCTATCCTGCCGAAGAGATGCGGTTAATTTTCGTTGTTAACAAGCACTCTCCAAGCTCGTACGGTTTCTGCGCAGCAAGGTAAACACGCCAAAGGCAGAGCCTATCAACCAGCCTGCGCCTGGAATGGGGACAGAGGCAACCGCGCCGGCGGCGACGGGGTTAGACGTGGTAATCAAGGCTGCGCTGCTAAAACCAAGCGTGCTTGCTATGCCGATCGCGGACAAATAGACGGTTTCGAGTTGTCCGAATAATGTCGAAAAGCCCCCCTGGTTCACGACACTGAATCCGATTTTGTCGTCGGCGAATGTGAAATTTTCCAGGTCGGCAGTCAGTAACCTGCCGCTGAGTGATAAGTCGGGAACGCCGGGGAAGGGCAGTTCACCGTATATCCGCAATCCGCCGGAATTGGTTACATATGCACCATTGGTATCGAATTCCGCGGTCAATTGAAAGCTCGCGGTGGTGGATGTCACGCTAATGTCCGGGTTTTCCAGGTTGAAGGTTATAGGGGCATTGGCATTAGTCGCCAAGAGCATAAAACCCGACCCAAAATTCGCCAGGCTGATTTGCGTTTCGGTTACAAAGCTAGGGTTGCCCGAATCGAGCACCCCTGTAGTCGAAGCATGGTTCGCCGGTGAATAGGCGATGAGCATCACCGTCGCACAAGCGAAGAGTTTTTTAAATCTAATCATGTTTATCACCTTAAAGTTGTTGAAATACGTTCTCTCACCCCGGGCAAATCATACAGAGAATTAATGGCCTACAAACAAGTTAAGGAGATTTTAATCTGGCGTTAACCGAAACTTAATCTAACGTAATCCTGGGCGGGCGTGATTGTCCGTGCGGTCGGACGAAGGCAGAAGTGCATATGACGCTATCGTCAGCCAATCCGGGAATAAGGCGGTGATGTTCGAATTTTTGTGTCTTTCGCTGGCGAAACGATTTTTCAAGGATGAAAAAAAGGCGGCCTCGAGCCGCCTTTTTTAGCAGTGGTTTTAGTGCGCGCTGTAATGCGTTTCGATATATTTTTCGACCAAGGCCTGGAATTCGCCGGCGATATTGTCTCCCTTCAGAGTCACGGTTTTGACGCCGTCTTCGAATACAGGGGCGACCGGAGATTCGCCGCTGCCAGGCAGGCTGATGCCGATATTGGCATTTTTGCTTTCGCCGGGGCCGTTGACGACGCAGCCCATGACCGCGACTTCCATGTTTTCCACGCCTTTGTATTTGTTTTTCCAGGCAGGCATTTGTTCGCGCAGATACGCCTGTATGTCTTGGGCTAGACGCTGAAAATAGTCGCTAGTGGTGCGGCCGCAGCCAGGGCAGGCGATGACCATGGGCGTAAACGAGCGAAAGCCCATGGTTTGCAGGATTTCTTGGGCTACGATGACTTCTTTGGTTCTGGCGGCGCCGGGTTCCGGAGTCAACGAGATGCGGATGGTGTCGCCTATGCCTTGTTGCATCAATATGCCTAACGCGGCAGAGGAGGCGACTATGCCCTTCGATCCCATGCCGGCTTCGGTCAGGCCTAGATGCAAGGCGTAATCGCAGCGGCTGGATAAATCTTCGTAGATGCTGATCAATTCCTGTACGTTGCTGATCTTGCAGGATAGGATGATTTTGTCTTTGCCTAGGCCCAGTTCCTGGGCTTTGGCCGCGCTCTCGAGGGCGGATAGTACGATGGCTTCTCGGGTGATCGCGGACAGTTCCTTGGGTTGCGCTAGTTGTCTGTTTTCATCCAGTAAACGGGTTAGCACAGCTTGATCCAGGCTGCCGCCGTTGACGCCTATGCGTACCGGTTTGTTGTACTGGATAGCAAATTCTATCATTTGTTGAAATTGCGGGTCGCGGGCCTTGCCTTTGCCGACGTTGCCCGGATTGATTCGGTATTTCGCCAGCGCCTGGGCGCAGGCGGGGTATTTTTCCAATAACTTGTGGACGTTGAAATGGAAGTCGCCGATAATGGGCACGTCGAAGCCTTTTTGACTGAGTCGATCGACGATCTCAGGCACGGCTTTGGCGGCCTCTTCGGTGTTGACAGTGATTCTGACCAACTCCGATCCGGCCGTGGCCAATTCCATGATCTGGTTAACGCTTGCCTCAACATCGGCAGTATCGGTATTGGTCATGGACTGCACAACGATGGGCGCACCGCCGCCGACGCTGACGTTGCCAACCAAAACCTGTTGTGTGTGTTTTCTGGGGCTAATCGACATAGAATTGTTTGTAAAAATCGAAGTTATTTGAAGAATACCAAGTAAATCACGTTGGATCGCAAATTATACCCACTTACTAGTGAGACGAAAGAGCAAATTGTGCGGATAAATTATTTTTCAGATGTGCATTTGGAATTCGGTAATCAGGAACTGCCCACCACCGATGCCGATATCATCATTGCCGCCGGGGATATCGGTGTGTACACCCAGGGAGTGGAATGGTTGAAGGCGCTCGACAAGCCTGTAATCTACGTGGCGGGTAATCATGAATTTTACGGTGCCGAATATAACGAAGTGCTGGCGATGTTAAAAGAACAATGCCTGGGTACGAATATTCATTTTCTGGAAAAAGATCAGTTGGTTCTGCAAGGTGTGCGTTTCTTGGGATGTACCTTGTGGGCGGATCTGTTTGTCGACGGCAGCGAAAAGGCCGAGGCGATAGGTAAAACGCTGAATGATTTTCGTAAGATCCGCTTCAACGATCAAGCCTTTAATCAGGCTCATTTTTCCTCGCTACATCTTGAAGCAAGAACTTGGCTGGAAAAACAACTGGCGTTGTCATATCCGGGCAAGACCGTCGTCGTAACCCATCATGCTCCCTCTGTATGGAGCTGGATAGAGACGCCGAATGCGTTGAAGAAGATGGCCTATTGCAACGATATGAAATGGTTATTTCACGAATATGAAATAACGGCCTGGTTTCATGGCCATGTGCATAACATGGGAGATTATCGCATCGCCGATGCCCGTATTCTCAGCAATACCCGTGGCTACGTTGGGCGCAGAACGGTGGCTGCTTTCGATATCAACAAGACTGTCGACGTTTGAATTTCGGCCTTTGTCGGGCTGTTTTGGCGGGCGATTTGTCGTTGAGTCGGCTTGTAAGTTGTGATGTAATGTTGCAGTTTTATGTCTTGGACTGTTTTCCGAGTTTTAGTGGTTCTCGGGGGGCTTTTGGCTGCAATTTGTCTGGAGAGCAGGCGTATCAATTATGCAATTTACAATTAAAAAAGGTTTGGATTTGCCCATCACGGGCGGGCCCGAACAAAAGATAAGCGACGGCAACAGCGTCAAATCGGTGGCCCTGTTGGGCGGCGATTATGTCGGTCTGAAGCCCAAAATGATGGTTGCGGAAGGGGATAAGGTCAAGCTAGGCCAAGTTCTGTTTGTCGACAAGAAAAATCCGGGTGTTAATTTCACCGCGCCGGGTGCCGGCGTCGTCACTGCGATACATCGCGGCGACAAACGGGCTTTACTGTCGGTCGTAATCGAACTCAAAGGGAACGATCAAGAATCCTTTGCTAGCTATAAGGAAGCCGAACTGGCAAACTTGAGCGCCGATCAAGTCAAAGAAAACTTGTTGGCTTCAGGTCTTTGGACATCGTTCGTTACACGCCCTTACGGCAAAGTGCCTGCCGTCGATAGTACGCCGAGTTCTATCTTCGTTACGGCGATAGATACCCGTCCATTGGCTGCCGATCCTTCAATCATTATCAAAGCACGGGCTAACGACTTTGCTAATGGCTTGACTGTCATCTCCAAATTGACTGCCGGTAAAACCTATTTGTGCAAAGCCGGCGGTGCGGATGTCGCCGGTAACGGCGCGGTGCAAGTCGCCGAGTTTTCAGGCCCGCATCCCGCCGGTCTGCCTAGCACGCATATTCACTTCATCGATCCCGTCAACATCAATAAATTCGTTTGGGCTATCGATTATCAGGCTGTCATTGCCATTGGCGCACTATTTACGACCGGTAAGTTGAACACCGAAAGGGTGGTGTCACTGGCTGGTCCTACCGTCAAGAGTCCGCGTCTGGTACGCACACGTGTCGGCGCCAATCTGGAAGAGCTGGTCGCGGGTGAATTGCAAGACGATGTCGAAAGTCGCGTGATTTCCGGTTCCGTACTGTACGGTCATCAGGCCGCCGGTCCCGTTGCATTCTTGAGCGCCAACTGCTTGCAAGTTTCAGTGCTGAAAGAAGGCCGTGACCGCGAGTTTTTCGGCTGGATCGTGCCCGGCAAAAACAAATATTCGGCTATGAATGTTTATGTTTCCAGCCGCGACCGTGAAAGCGGCAGACTGTTCCCGCTGACCACCGACAAAAACGGTAGTAACCGCGCCATCGTACCGGTAGGCGTTTATGAGTCTGTCATGCCGCTGGATATTCTGTCTACGCCTTTGTTGAAAGCGATCGTGGTCGGAGATAGCGATACGGCACAACTCTTAGGGTGTTTGGAGCTGGATGAGGAGGATATGTCCTTGTTCACTTTTGTCGATCCCGGTAAACACGATTTCGCGCCTGTGCTCAGAGCTAACTTAACTAAAATCGAGAAGGAAGGATAAATGTCGGCTAGAGACTTATTAGATAGCATAGAGCCGCATTTTACAAAAGGCGGCAAATTCGAGAAGTATTACGGTCTCTATGAGATGGTAGATACTTTCATCTATACCCCGTCCGATGTAACGCGCGGTAAAACTCACGTTCGTGACGGTAACGACCTGAAACGCACGATGACTTTCGTCGTGATCGCCACGGCGTTTTGCATTTTGATGGCTTGGTATAACACCGGCTATCAAGCGAATCTGGCGATGGAAGCGATGGGCAAAGAGTCCATCGATAACTGGCGCCGCATCCCTATGGTGTTGTTCGGTTATAACCCTTACAACCCGCTTTCCTGTATCGTACACGGCATGCTGTATTTCTTCCCGATCTACATCACCACGCTGGCCGTGGGGGGGATCTGGGAGGTATTGTTTGCCACCGTTCGTAAACACGAAGTCAACGAGGGTTTCCTGGTGTCTTCGATGCTTTATACCTTGATCTTGCCGCCGGACATGCCCTTGTGGCAAGTGGCTTTGGGTATTTCGTTCGGCATCGTATTGGGTAAAGAAGTTTTCGGTGGTACCGGTAAAAACTTTTTGAATCCTGCGTTGACCGGTCGTGCGTTCTTGTTCTTCGCTTATCCCGCTTCTATTTCCGGCGATGCGGTTTGGACGGCAGTCGACGGCTTCAGCGGTGCGACCGCTTTGTCATTGGGTGCGGCCGGTGGTGTGGAAGCTATTTCAGCTACCTATAACTGGTTCCAAGCTTTCTTAGGCTTCATTCCGGGTTCCATGGGCGAAACTTCGACCTTGGCTTGTCTGTTGGGTGCGGCTTTCTTGCTGTATACCCGCGTAGCGTCTTACCGCATCATGGGCGGAGTGTTGATCGGCATGATTGCGATGTCGACGTTGTTGAACATCGTCGGCAGCAGCACCAATCATATGTTTGCGACTCCTTGGTACTGGCATTTGGTGTTGGGCGGTTTTGCTTTCGGTATGGTTTACATGGCAACAGATCCTGTTTCCGCAGCAGTGACCGATACCGGACGCTGGGTCTATGGTCTTATGATCGGCTGTATGGTGGTGATCATTCGGGTTATCAATCCTGCTTTCCCTGAGGGCATGATGCTTGCGATTCTTTTCTCAAACATGTTTGCGCCTTTGATTGATTACTTTGTTGTCCAAGCAAATATTAGAAGAAGGATCAAACGCCATGCTTAATGCCGAGAAAAAAACCTGCAAGTATAACGAGCAGCTCTGTAAATATTACGAACAGTTCCGTGTATACGCTGATCGCATCCTAGCGCTCAGCAACGATAGTTTGGAAAAAACCGTCGCTGTCGCATTGGCTTTGTGCTTGGTTTGCGCCGTGTTGGTATCGCTGGCCACGGTGGCTTTGAGACCGCTGCAGAGCTATAACAAAGCGCTGGACATGAAGAAGAATATTCTCGATGTGGCCGGTTTGCTCCAAGAAGACACCGATATCGACGAGGCGTTTAAAGAACGCATCGAAGCAAAACTGGTGGACTTGGCGACGGGCGAGTATGTGGACGGCGACGTCGACGAATACGATCAACGTAAAGCGGCCAAAGATCCTGCTCAAAACGAAGTCATTCCAACAGACAAAGACATTGCCAGTATCCGTGTCAAAGCTAAGGTCGCTAAAGTCTTTTTGGTAAAAAGCGGAGACAAACTGCAATCCATTATCCTGCCTATCAATGGTTACGGTTTGTGGTCGACCATGTACGGCTTCCTGGCGTTAGAAGCCGACGGCCAAACCGTGCAAAGCATCAATCTGTACGACCAAGGGGAAACCCCCGGTTTGGGCGGCGAGGTGGTTAACCCCAACTGGCGTGCTTTGTGGAAAGGCAAAAA
Organism: Methylomonas sp.; assembly: GCA_028688235.1. Lineage (GTDB taxonomy): Bacteria > Pseudomonadota > Gammaproteobacteria > Methylococcales > Methylomonadaceae > Methylomonas. The sequence goes on along the minus strand of JAQTYP010000055.1, from coordinate 466 downwards.
AGTCTACGGCGAAAACGGTGAAGTCGCTTTGGCCCTGGTCAAAGGTACGGTAGATACCAGTCGTTCGGACGCTGTCTATAAAGTCGACGGCTTGGCCGGTGCTACATTGACCAGTCGCGGTGTCAGCAACTTGATCCAATATTGGATGAGTGCAGAAGGTTTCGCCGCGTATCTAAACAAGATTAGAACAAACGGTTAGGGGGATTCTATGGATAAAGAAACTAAAAAAGTGTTATTCGAGCCGTTGGTCGACAATAACCCGATTACGCTACAGGTACTCGGGGTCTGTTCGGCGCTGGCGGTGACTTCGCAAATGTCCACCTCGTTGATCATGGCTTTGGCGTTGACTTCGGTGACGGCTTGCTCCAGCGCGGCGATCAGCGCCGTGCGTCAGCACGCGCCCAGCAGCATTCGGATTATCGTACAGATGATCATCATCGCGTCCTTGGTTATCGTGGTCGATCAG
>JAQTYP010000054.1 GCA_028688235.1 Methylomonas sp. | reverse complement strand
CAGTGTGTGAAATGACGACGCAGTTCTTCACGTGGAGTGATTGACATAACTTTACGATCACGAGTTTTCCAGATGTAACCGTTGATACCTGCGAACAGGATAACTTCGGCAACGATCTCGATGTACAGCATGTTCATCCAGTATGTTTCAAACTCTGGAGCAAATGAGTCAAGACCAGCGGACCAGCCATAGACACCTTCGTACCAACGAATGAAAGAATAAAAAACCAGATACAGCAAGATGCCTAGTGTCAGGTTTTTTTTGTTTAAAAGCGGTGCTTCCGCAGCATCAGCCTTAACTGATTCAGTTGTAGCAGCCATTTCTACCTCCTAAAAGATTTAAAAAGCCCCGGCTCAGCCGGGAATTCTTTGTTGTTTCCTGTTATACCGAATCACACATGAATGCATGATCCACCCCCATCCCTGAAAGTGCTCTGAAGTCTACCAGTTCGATATTCCTTGTCAAGACAATTTGCGCTTTTTCCTGTGAGATCGCGCGGCTCGCTATCATCACCTTACGAACGCTTACCGCGCCTATTTATTTTTTGCTAGAATTCTCGCAGAGTTAGCTCCAATCAACACTACAACACCTGACACCACAAACCATGAACAAAAAAAAGATTATTCTGTTTGCAGTCTGCTTAGCCGGCCTGCTCGCACTCCAAATCAAGCTCTTTATGCCCTGGATGTACGAGATCGCCTCTTCGGATTTATTTCTGGTAGAAAGCAAGGACGACGCCAATCCCATGCCTATTTCCAACGACATGACCGCCATCGCCTTTACGCATTGCAACAGCTACGTCAATAAACAGATCACACCCGATAATTCAGCCACCTTTGCCAACCAACCTTTGAACGCCTGGAGCATCGGCAACTATGAATACATCATCAATGCCGAGGTCGATATCACGACAAAAGACGCGCCAAGTACGGTTTATCACTATGTCTGCCGCATTCAATATGAAAATGGCGACGATCTTTCCGGAGCCAACAATATCGACAACTGGTCTATCGAAGGCGTGACTGGACTTCCCGACCTATAATCCAGTCAGACATTGATCGCGGCACCCACTTCGATCAATGTCTCCTATAGGAGCTCCGACCTTCACAGTAACGTTCATGAAGGCCGGGCAATCGCTCTCGGCATATGAAAGTTTTCCGTTGGAGCTGTACCCGTCGCGACGAGGGCATAGCTCCCACAGAAAATTTTCATTTTTCTGGGCCATGCATTCATGACCATAATTCGTGGATCAACTCAAGACGCCGCGCCGCGGCAAAGACTGGATAATGAGACAAGCGCCATGAGGCTTAAGCCTCATGGCTGCCAGAAAGACAAAAAAGAGGGCGCATTAAGCGCCCTCCGACTATAGCCGACAAGCCTAGAAGTTTACGGTAATGGTCCCCCTCACCATCCTGGGCTCGACAGAATGCTTCAAAATGCCGGCGGCGGTATCCGCGCCACTGGGATAGGCGTAATCATAGGCATAGGCGATATCGTTGCTTTCAGACCCCAAGATATTGAAGACATCGACCTCGACTTTGAACTGCTTCTGCTTATAACCGGCACCGAGATTCACGATATTGGTATCTCCGGACCAAAACTCCCCTGCCTCATCCAGAGGCACGACGCCAAAATGCCTGAATCTAATCGTGCCGAACAAACCGTTCGGCGCCACCACGGTCGCCCCGGTGCTGATGACGCGTCCCACCGAGTTAGGCACATAGGCGCCATCGTCGGCATAACGCGCGGTGGTTAACGCGTAATCCGCATCCAGCGTCAACCAATCGGTCGGCTTATAGTAATTGGTCCATTCTATCCCATAGCGATGGGACTTACGATTGATATCCGTCGTCCCTTCGTCGCCAACAAACACCAATTCCTGACTCGATACCAGGTACCATAACGCGAAAGTGCTATTCAGCCCCGGAATGAAGTTACTGCGTATCCCCGCCTCGCCTCCGCGCGACCAGGCCGCCGGACGAATTCTCGCCGCGCTCGCATCGGCCTCGCTACCGTCGACAGGATTAAACTGTAAGGTGGTTCCACGAGCATCGTTGGAATGGTAGCCATAACCGACATTGACGAAATATTCGGTATCGTACCAAGGACCTACAACCAGACTAAGCTTAGGACTGATCATGACCTTGCCCCGACTACCGGAATTGCCTGCGGCGACGCTAGCCAAGCCACTACCTGTGTCGCGCACCCTGACGTCGTTATTGATGAAGTCGCCACGCAAACCAGCAATAGTGCGTACTTTTTCGTGCCAGTGCGTATGATTTTTGAAATAAGCGCCTACCGTGCTGATTCCGACATCGCTAGCACTGACGGTCCTCAGAATTTGTCGCTGACTGGTTTCGTACAATCCCAAACCCATGATCTCATCATGCCGGAATTGCACGCCGACACTATTATCCATTTCGAAGCCGAGGATTTTGTTGTAGCGGGTATGCTCGAAATTACCACCGGTCTGCACACGGCGTTCGGTCTGCAATATCTGATCACCTTCCACGCCACGGGTAAATCCACTGAAATTGGAATAGAGATTCAAATCGGTATACAAGGCGTAGATATTGGCGTCGTTCTTCCAATTATCGCCGAATTGCCAGATGTTGCTCGACAAGCTGTAACGGTTGCTTTCTCCGCCATCCGTAGGATCCATCGAGCCATAAAGACCGAGCGCACCACTGTCGACGGCGGCTTGCGGAATCTGATTGGTCGCGACCCAGCTATTGCTATAAGCCTTACCGTTGATGGACATACCCCAATCATGGCGATCCAAGGTGTATTTCAGCATGCCGTTAAATCTCTTGCTGTCCTCGGGCACGACCCAGGCTCCATTATAGAGATTGAATTCGCCCGCATAGAGTAAATCGCCGTCACCCAACTTATTCGAATTGGCCACCAAGGTACGGTAGTAATCATATTCACCGGCCGAGAATTTAACGATACCCTCGTTCAATTTATTCATCGTATGCATCTTGGCATAGCCCGCCGCCGAGAAATCCCCTACTTCCGCATAATAAGGCCCTTTACCGTACTCGATCTTGCTGACCAGCTCAGGAATGATGCTATTCAAGTCCATGTAACCCTGGCCATGAGCATGAGTCGTCGCATTCATCGGGATGCCGTCGACATAGGTCGTAAAGTCGGTACCGTGATCCAGGTTAAATCCGCGCAGGAAATATTGATTGGCCTTGCCGGAACCGCTGTGTTGGGTCGCAACGGCGCCCGGCACCACTTCGATCAGCTCGCCGTTGCGCGACAGCGGACGGTATTCGAACTGCGCCTGACTGATTTCGCCCTGTGAGGCTGTCTCTGTCAGACCTATCAAATCCTTCGCCCGGCCGTCTTCGACCTCCACCGTCTCCAGCTCTTCGACCTTACCCTCGCTGATCGTATGCGCCTGAGCAAGCGTACAACCGAGCGTCAGTGCCACGCCGATACCGATGCCCAGGGATTTATGTTTATTTTTATTATTTACCACGGCTCGCATCACACCTCCTGAAACTGCTGCCTTGTTCTAATCAAAAAATCAATCCGCCATGCCACACTTAAAAATGTATGAACGAATTGAAATTTATCATATAATTTGTATGATGATTACTATTTTATTCACACCGCCAGCTTTGCGAAAAAATGCATCTAGGTCAGCGGATGAAAGTGAGTATGACTATGTTCCGTAGCAGAAGGATCGACTGGCACCAGATTGACGGAACCATGGCGCACTCCGGATTCGGCGCAAATTTTTTCGGCAAATCCGCGCACGACCTGGGTTGAACCACGTAGAAACAAGGATTCCAGACAGTCCTCATGATCGAGATGCACGTGCATGGAGCAAACCACCAAGTCGTGCGCGTGGTGCTGCAGATGAGTCAGCCGCTCGGCCAGGCTGCGCTCATGATGGTTATAGACATAGGAAAGACTGGCGACGCAGTGCGTAGCTTGATCATTGGCAAGGCGTTCGGTTTCGATTTCCTTGCGCAACAAATCGCGCACGGCTTCGGAACGATTGACATAGCCGCGCGCTTGCAGCCAATGATCGAAATCAGCGGCGAGTTCGTCGCTGAGGGAAATAGTAAAACGCTCCAAAATCGGCTCCTTTCATTATCGTTATTTTCAGGAAGGATCGATTATAACCCAAAGCCTTGATTGGCTCGTCTGGCTGGGCGGGTGGCGAAAACATTACATGGCTATCCGCCAAAGAGATACATACATAGGAATATCGATGTCAACTGGAGTTTTTCTGCACGATCATTTCGGCAAGATCATGATCCGCAGCCAGATAGGAATAGCCGCGACCTTGTTGCTATTGCTGCCGGCCGCCAATTTTTTCTATCCGACCGAATACAGTCTGAAAGCCGGCATTCATGGCGTCAGCGCAATTCTATCCATAGTCGTCGGTACTTATCTAACCCACCGCGCCATTCCTTTGATCAAGGACATGCCGGTTCATCTGGAATCGCTACGCCGCTGGTTGCTGGCCGCAACCTTGCTGAATCTGGCCGGCGCCATCAGCGGCAACTGGATCTACATGCGCTACCGCGGCCAGAACGGTCCGCGCGACTGGATACTGGAGCAGGTGCCGTTCTTTCATAACGTGCTGATGGAATTCAAGGAATTCGTTTCCTTGTTTCCGTTTCCATTGATGCTGTCAGCCGCGGCAATATCGTATTACTACGGCCCGTTGCGCCGTGACATTGCAAGGTTTGTCGGCATCACCATCCTGCTGTCGTGGAGCTTTCTGCTCTTTGGCTTCGTAGCCGGCCTGATATTGACAAAATTGCGTTTCGTTTGACGAGTTATTCAGCGATGCAAAACAAACCCGAATCCACCCCCATATACTCCGGCCCGGTCGTCGCCGCCAGCCTCTCGTTATTGCTGGCCTTTATGACGCTGATGATCAGCCATCACATTTCCCGGCTATCTCCCGGCCTGGACAAATTGATTCACTCCTACGGTTATTGGATACCCGGCTCGACCGGCAAAGGCCCGGACGGCAGCATAGGTTCCTACTCCGGAAAGGAAACCCTGGCCTTGGCCGTGTGGCTGGCGAGTTGGTTGATTTTTCATTTCCTCTGGCGCCGGCAGGATTTATCGCTGGAAGTCTGGAGCCGTTTTTACGTGATAGCCTTGATCGCAATCACACTGGGCTTTTTCCATCCCTTGTCCGATCCTATCGTTCTGTTTATCGCCGGCTTCTTCGGCTTACCCTAACATGCATAAAGTCTTCATTCTATTAAGCGCACTGTTGCTTGCCGGCGGTGCCCGTTTGGGTCACGCCGAAGGCGTATTATTGAAATCCGAGCCCAAGAACAACGCCGAAGTCGCCGATTTCGACGGCACTCTCAAGTTCTGGTTCAGCGGCAACGTCGGCGACCGCGCGCCCTCCGTGGTCGTCGTCGACGCCCAAGGCAAGCGCGTCGATAACGGCGACACCCGGCTGGTACTCGGCGAGCGGCACCGCCTAACGGCAACCACCCGCCCGCTACAACCCGGCCCTTACGCCGCCCGCTACCGTGTCATCACCGAAGACGGCCTGATCGTCAGCGGCGTATCCAAATTCAACATCATCGCCAAACACGCCACAAGGGAGGTCTCGCCATGAATATTGCACGCCACTTATGGGCCTTGATGCTGTTTTCGACCATTGTCGGCACGGCCAATGCATCCGTTCCACTCGGCGGCAACCGCAAGGGGACCGGCGGCAGTTATGACCTGTACGGATGTATGCTGACTAACGATTATTATGTGGTCAATTTCGCCGCCTACCAATTCGACCCCAGTCAGACCAGCGATGGCAAAAATCTGCCTCAGGCCGAATGCGTAGACCTGCCGGCAACCGGTAAGACTCAAATCGCGATCGACTTGCTGGACATGGATGTCCGCAAAAAACCGGTAGGCCTGAAAATATTGCGCGAAGACGGCCAAACCATAGCCGAACTACCGATGACGATAGCCAAACAAGGGGTATTGTCGACTACGGTCGACTTTAAAACTCCCGGCAAATACCAGGCCGTACTCAGCGTAAACGACACCGACCTTAACACACCGCCAGAGATCAGTGCGCTGCATATTCCTCTGACTGTAGCCGTCGTCAACGAACAATCCGGCTCCAGCAATGCCGCATGGTTATTGTTTGCACTTATCGGCTGCATCGTCGCCGCGGCCGCCTACTTTTTACCACGCCTACTCAAACCACAGCCCGCCGACAATTCCGCCTGATCCGCCATGCCGTTCCTGTCCGGATGACATCGACAAATGGAGAATTCGTTCCATAACGAGTGGCTGATTGCCGGATTCGGATATTTTTTGCATATGCTGCTTTAATCAAACTCCATAAAACCCGGCCAAGGCCTCATTAAATTTGGCAAAATCGCAATGTTCGGCCCAGGCATCGGCAACCCGGTCTATGCCGGCTTCCCTTACGGCCTCGAAATCGACGGCATTATGCTGCCAATGGCCCGCCCAAGCCAGCAAGGCATTGCACGCTTCCGGCAAATCGAATAGGCCGTGCAAATAACTGCCGGCCACCAGTTCGTCAGCCGATATCGCGCCGTCGTGTTCGCCGTCCAATTTAAACAAGGGCCGCGACAAGGCGGAACCATGGCTGCGGCCCATATGAATTTCATAACCTTTGACCGGCACGTTTTGGCTGGCAAAAGTGCCTGTCACATGGCGCAGACATTTATCCGGCTGCATCAAGGTTTCCATATCCAGCATACCCAGACCTTCGACGCTGCCGGCCTGGCCTTCTATGCCGTTAGGATCGTGTATCGCCCGGCCTAGCATTTGAAAGCCGCCGCAAATACCCAGCACCTTGCCTCCATAGCGCAAATGTCGACTAATATACCTATCCCAACCCTGAGCCCTGATACGTGCCAAATCGCTACGCACCGCCTTGCTGCCCGGCAGCACGATCAAGTCGGCACCGCTTATCTGTTCCGGACTCCTGACAAAATGCACCTTGACGCCGGGGTGCAGTTGTAAGGGGTCGAAATCGGTGTGATTGCTGAAACTTGGCAGATGCGGCACGACGATATCGAAAGTAGCCCTCTCGCCGTTTCGAGCATGACTGGACGAAAGGGCGTCCTCAGCCTCCAGATACAAATCGTGCAAATAGGGCAGCACCGCCAACACCGGCTTGCCGGTTTCCGTTTCCAGCCAGTCCAGCCCTGGCTTTAATAAGGCGATATCCCCTCTAAATCGGTTGATCACAAAACCGATGACCCTTTGCTGTTCGGAAGGTGCCATGAGGGCCAAGGTGCCGACGATATGCGCAAACACTCCCCCCCTATCGATGTCGGCGACAAGAATTACCGGGCAATCCACGGTTTCGGCAAAGCCCATGTTGGCAATGTCGTTGGCGCGCAGATTGATTTCGGCAGGACTGCCCGCGCCCTCGACGACCACGGTTTGATAAAGGCCGGTCAAGCGCTGCCAGGATTGCAATACCGCTTGCTTGGCAACGCTTTTGTATTGGTGGTATTGGCTGGCGGACTGATTTTGCAAAACCTTGCCGTGGATGATGACTTGAGCGGTCTGATCGCTATGGGGTTTCAGCAACACCGGATTCATATCGCTATGCGCCGGCAACCCACAGGCGAGCGCCTGCACCGCCTGAGCCCTGCCTATTTCGCCGCCGTCTATCGTCACGGCGCTGTTCAGCGCCATATTCTGAGGTTTGAACGGGGCAACATGGACGTTCTGCCGGCGATAATAACGGCACAAAGCCGTTACCAGCGTGCTCTTGCCGGCATCGGACGTCGTACCCTGCACCATGATGGCCTTAGGAATCATCACTCCAACCGTTTTCGAAAACCATATCGGACAGAGGACGGGAAGTCGTCCAATTTTCCATTTCCAGCATGGGTCTAGGGTAGAATTCAGCAACGTGCCCCAGGCAAATGATGGCTATCGGCCGACTGCCTTTGGGCATGGCCAACAGCAGGGCCAGCGCATCAGGGTCGAATAGCGATACCCAGCCCATGCCCAAGCCTTCCGCGCGCGAGGCCAGCCACAGATTTTGAATCGCGCAGGCCGCCGAGGCGACATCCATCTCCGGCAAAGTACGCCGGCCGAAAATGTGTTGTTCGCGCTGATCGGGCAAGGCGACGATCAGCAGTTCAGCGCATTCGAGTATGCCTTCCACCTTCAAACGCATGAATTCATCCTGCCGTTGCTGCAGCGCCGCCGCGGTCAAATGCCGTTCCTGCTCCACCAATTGGTGTATCTTCCGGCGTAAGCCATGATCGGTAATGCGGATAAAGCGCCAAGGCTGCATCAGACCGACACTGCCGGCTTGGTGCGCCGCCTGCAGCATGCGCGATAAAGTTTCTTTCTCTATAGGATGGGATAAGAAATGCCGCATGTCTCGCCGCTCGGCGATTGCCCGATAAACGCCGGCCAGTTCCTGTGGTTCGAAGCGATGAGCGCTCACAGCAACACAACCGCCAACAACGTGCCGGTTTCGACCAGTTCCACCGCCGCGCCATAAACGTCGCCGGTCACGCCGCCCAAACGCGCCAGCGCAACATGGCGTATCCACAACAACAGTATTCCGGCCAGTAAAACGTTTTCCCAACCCATCATCAATCCGGCAAAGACCAGCGAAATGACGACGACCCAGCGGGCTTCGGAAAAAGGCAGATAGTGCACGATTTTTTCCGCCAGACCGTTGGGACTGATATAAGGGGTGGACAGCATCAGCAGCAAAATCGCACAACGACCCAATAAGGGTGTCAACATCAAATAAATCAAGTTGTTTTGCTGAATCAATACCACCAAGGCGACCCATTTCAGCAATAGCACTAACAACAAGACCACCACCGCGACAGGGCCTGCGGCCGGATCTTTCATGATACGCAAGCTGCGCTGAGCGTCGTTCAAGCCGCCAATAAAGGCATCGGCACAATCGGCCAGACCGTCGAGATGCAGGCCACCGGTCAACCATACCCAGACGCACAGCACCACGGCTGCTACAACGGTTTCCGGCGCCGAAGACAAAACTAAGACCAAAACGCTTAACAACACGCCGATCAAAAAACCCACCAATGGGTAATACAAGACCGAACGCCCCAACGCGACATCGTCGATACTGATATCCCGGTTTACCGGAAGACGGGTCAAAAATTGTAGCGCGATCAAAAATGAATCCATGCCGGCTTGGTTAAGAGGTCAAGGAAAGGGTTCGGTTAATATTAGCCCCCGAACCCTGATTTTGTAGCATAGGATTTGGCCCTAAATAACTTTCCGAAATAACCGTCGCTCGCCAAGCCGTTCGTGCTGAGCTTGTCGAAGCATGAACGGCTTGGCGCGAGTGAAGCCCGGATTTTCCCATCCATCCTTCGACAGGGCTCTCCTGAGCGTAGCCGAAGGGCTCAGGACGAACGGGAAAATCCTTGTAATCCGAAACAGGGAAGTTATTTGTAACCATATCCTTAATCACTTCAAATGCCGGCCCTTGGCATCTTTGTTGATGTGGCCGGTAAAGATTAACACACCTTCGATAAATCCCCAGACCACGCCAAAGCCGCCGGTTAAAAAAGTCACGACAACCTGGGTGATTCCCAGTCCCCAAAACCCCAGGTACATCCTGTGCAAGCCTATGGCACCAAACACCACGCCCAATAATCCGCCGATGATGCGGCTTTTAGCCGGCTTTTGCTCGGCTAAATAAGCGCCGACCGGCCCGATTTCACTGACTTCGCCTTCTTCCAGATCGAAATCCACATCGTCGCCTTCTTTCGGCGGCTCGTCGGCCGTCCACTGATCGACATGAAATTCGTAAAATTTGCCTTGATGTTTCACTACGCCGGTTTGGCAACGATCATCGTAACTCTCTATGTGTCCAAGCATCTTTATTATCCTGTTGTTATGTTTGCTTGAGTAAAAGTGGTCATTTCATTGTGCAGGCGGCAAGCCATTTGCATAATCGGAACCGCTAAAACCGCACCGCTGGCTTCGCCCAAACGCATACGCAAATCCAAAATCGGCTCGGCCGAGAGCGCTTCCAGGACTATTTTATGGCCTTTTTCATCCGAACGATGAGCATAAAAAAACCAGTTCCGACAATCCGGATTGATGCGCACCGCGGCTAATGCCGCGACGCTGCAGATAAAGCCGTCTATCAAAACCGGCAAGCGTTTGCGGGCGGCATGCAAATAGGCGCCCGTCAGCGCCGCGATCTCGAAGCCGCCCAAATGCCTGAGGACCTCTAGGGGCGTCGTCAAGGCGGACTGGTGTACTTGCAAAGCTTGGCGGATGATTTCGGCTTTGCGGGAGATTTGGTCGTGGCTTAATCCCGTGCCCGCGCCGGTAATGGCGGTGACCTGCTCATCCAGCAAGGCCGCCGCGATGGCGCTGGCGCTGGTGGTATTGGCTATCCCCATCTCTCCGCCGATGAAGGCGTCGGCATGATTGGCTAGAGCCCGTTGCACCGCCGCTGCGCCGGCGGTCAAGGCCGCCTGTAATTGCTGTTGCGTCATTGCCGGCTTCGATTTGAAGTTTTCCGTGCCGGGCCCTACCCGCTGGTCGATGACGGACGGCAAATCGACGCCTCGAACCAAGCCAACATCGATCACTTCGAAATGGGCCTTGGCGTGCCTAGCCAATACGTTGACCGCCGCGCCGCCCGCGGCGAAGTTCCTGACCATTTCGGCCGTCACGGCTTGCGGGAAAGCAGAAACGCCTTCAGCGGCAATGCCGTGGTCGGCGGCGAAGATGCTGATATGGATGTTGTCCAATTGCGGATCGTCGCGGCCCTGCATCGCCGCCAGTCTGACCGCAAGACTTTCGAGCAAGCCCAACGACCCCGGAGGCTTGGTCAACTGCATCTGCCTCGCTAACGCCCGTTGATGAAAAGCCGCATCCGGCGCGGCAATCGGTAACGACAGTGATTCCATCTATTTCAACCGTTGCGGCAACCCGGCAGTGACCAGCACTACGCTATCGCAAATCTGCGCCAAATCCTGATGCAGGAATCCGGCCTCGTCGACGAAACGCCGGGTTGCCGCGTCTGCCGCAACGACACCTGAACCGACTTCGTTGCTGACCATGATGACGCGACCATTACAATGAGCCAAAGCTTCCAATAAGGCTGCACGCTCGCTGGCAAACAACGTTTCCTGCAGATTGCCTTGTTTATCGAACAGCACGTTGCTGAGCCACAACGTCAGACAATCGATCAACAGGCAATGACCCTCCGCGGCCTGTTGGCATATGCTGTCGGCCAAACGAATCGGTTCCTCCAGCGTACGCCAGGCCGACGGCCGCCGTTCACGATGATGCCGAATGCGGACCAGCATTTCGCCGTCGCCCGCTTCCGCCGTAGCCAGATAGAGTACCGGCAATCCGGACGCCGAAGCCTGTTGTTCGGCATAACGGCTTTTGCCGGAACGGGCGCCGCCCAATACCAGTTCAATCATCTTTCAGGCGCACCGCCAATACATCGCATTTGGCGTGATGCAACACACCGTTAGCGGTCGATCCCAGCAATAATGCCAAGCCATGCCGGCCGTGCGAACCGACCACGATCAAATCGACGCCGTTTTCGTCGGCCACCCGGACGATTTCCAGTTTGGCGCTGCCCATTTCCAGCCATTGCTGTTGCTCGGGTACGCCCAGTTGTGCGCCGAGATCGGTCAGGTGTTTTTGGGATGCGTCCATCCATTCCTGGGTCAAGTCGACATCGAATGGAATCGGGCCATAGGCGGCATCGGTGATAGGCAGGTTTTCGACCACATGCACCAGACTCAATCGGGCCTGATTTTGCTCGGCCAACTGCTTGGCTTTTGCCGAAACCTGTTTGCCGTGCTCGGAAAAGTCGACAGCCAGTAATATGTGTTTATAGTTATTCATAGCTACCTCATTGCGGATTGCCGGTGATTTCAGGAAACAGTGCAGCCATCACCTGGGAGGACAACATGATATACAAAAGCGCCAGCCCAAGCCCGAAAAACAACGGCCTATCCAATGCATGCCTGATGATATGGCCGCTGACCAGCCAATGCCACAATACTAAAGCCAGCATCGCGAAATAAGCCAAGT
>JAQTYP010000483.1 GCA_028688235.1 Methylomonas sp. | reverse complement strand
ATCAAAACCTGATGATGGAATGCAATATCATCCATCAGGCGTTTGCCGCCGGCATCAAGCGTCTGCTTTTTTTGGGCAGTTCCTGCATTTATCCCAAGCTCGCCACGCAGCCGATGCGGGAAGATGCGCTGTTGACCGGAACGCTGGAGCCGACCAACGAGCCCTATGCGATCGCCAAGATCGCCGGCATCAAGCTGTGCGAATCCTACAACCGCCAGTACGGCGTGGATTACCGTTCGGTGATGCCGACCAACTTGTATGGGCCCAACGATAATTTCCATCCGGACAATTCGCACGTGGTGCCGGCCATACTGCGCCGCTTTCACGAAGCCAAGTTGCGCGGCGACAATGAAGTCACGGTCTGGGGCACCGGCACGCCAATGCGTGAGTTTCTGCATGTCGACGATATGGCGGCGGCATCGATCTTTATATTGGAGCTGGATCAACAGCGTTATCAAGCCAATACTCAGCCTATGCTCTCGCATATCAACGTCGGGACCGGTGTCGATGTGACGATTCGCGAACTGGCGGAAACAGTCGCCAAAGTTACGGATTTTACCGGCAAAATCGTTTTCGATACTAGCAAACCCGATGGCACGCCGCGTAAATTGATGGATATCTCGCGTTTGGCCAATTTGGGCTGGCGGGCCACTATCGATCTGCAAGACGGTTTGCGCGATACGTATGCCTGGTTTTTGACGCATCAGGACGATATTCGTGCATGAGTTCCGCTTTGCTTTCCAGCGTGGCTTTGGCTATCGTGCGCGATACGCCGTTGCCAATGGGCATTCATTCCGTACGAAATTTGGCCGTTTCGCGCCTGACGTCTTCCACCGCCGTCAGCAATCGCTCCGATAACTGATTGAGGTCGCGGGAAATATTCGCCGCCTGTTCCGTTTCCCGGGCGGCGTCACCGACGCTGGAGGCTATACCGTCGGCCAAGCTATCCTGCTCGATGGCAGAACGCTTGACTTCCTCTATCTGCCGGAACACGCTTTCGATACGAGATTCCGCGGAATCGAGTTGATGCGCCGTGGTGCCCGAGGCATCGGCTACCGCCTGCATCAGCGAATTGGTGTCCTTCATGGTCTGGTTGGCGTTGGCTATACCCTGGTCGAATCCGGCCAGTATGTCCTTAATCGATTGGGTCAAGGTGGTGGTATTGGTCGCCAGATTGCGTACCTCTTCTGCGACCACCGCAAAGCCGCGGCCATGCTCGCCGGCGCGCGCCGCCTCTATCGTTGCATTCAGAGACAGCAGATTGGTCTGATCGGCGATTTGGTCGATGTGCTGTAACTGTGCGGCGACGGCATGGGACTTTTCGATGATCTCACCCATGTTTTGCGAAGCAATGCTGATCTTATCGACGACTTGCAGGGTCAACGCCTGGTTTTTGTCCGAGGCCTCGCGGGATCGGCTCAGTTCGCCCATGACCTGAGTCATCGAACCATGAATATCCTGCACGTTACGCGTGACCTGCGCCGACGAAGTTTTAAGATCGACCGCGTTGCCGGCGGCAGTCTGCATGCGTTTGGCGATACGCTGATTGCTTTCCAGCATGCCGCGGCTTTGCGAAGAGACTTGATCCGCCGCCTGGCCTACAACCAACATACGCGCCTTGACTTCGGTAACTATGGTATGGATCTTGGCGAGAAACTGATTGAATAGACGGGACATCAAACTCATCTCGTCGTGGCCCGAATCGTCGAGTTTGGCCAGAAGGTTGCCCTGCCCCTGCGTCAGATCGTCGAAGCCGGCGATCAGGCGGTTCAAAGGCCTGAAGACCATGAAGCGCAAGACGATGATCATGACGATGACGACAGGCACCAACACCGAAAGCACCGAAGCGGCGATGGTCACTAGATTGTCCCTCCGTTGTTCGGCGCTGAAGCGATTACCCAGCACAACCTCCAGATAGCCTGCAACCTCTCCATTCTTCCAGTTGGCATGGCAATGCACGCAGTCTTCGCTGGCGACGAGTTTTTGAATGAAGCGCGGGTTACCGTTGCGGTTGACTATCGTGGCGCGACCATTGGCGTCGAAAGCCAGTCCCTTATCCAGCTTATAATGACAATCGCTACAAGGCGTGCCTTTATTCTCCCAATTCTTGATATGTGCTTGGGCCAGCGGCGTTTCGTGGAGATCGCGCAGATTCCAATCTTCCCGTTCGTAGCGGCCGACCGTCGCTTCGTGAATGGCGATATTAGGGTTGATGAATTGCTCGTTTTGATGGACGAAGGGTTTGCCAACGGTGACGACGCCGGACTTATAAATCATCATCCCGATGCGCGAATACAGCGCGGCGCTTTCGACCTCGGAATTTTGCGTGATATTGTCCAGTACTTGCTGAAAGGAATTGCGCTGGCCTTTGTTGATGGATTCCTTGCTGTTTTCTATCAGCGTGTCGAGTATGCCTTCGCCGCTTTGTTCGACCAGATGCTGCAACTCGTAATTCTGCCACTGATATAGAAAGGTCAACGCCACCAGTAAAACCGCGCCTATGCCCAACATCATGAACAGCATCGCCCGAAACAGAATGGATTGAGAACGTGCAATGTGCTTATCGGAATGCATGCGGCTCTGCCTTAGCTAAAGGGAAATGGTGTAAGAAACGAAAACCGGCTTGGCATCATGTGTCGTCCGCAACGCCCTGAGGGTCGCCCGCCACATGAAACATGACCCGGCGCGGAAAATGTTCGCTCGCGCAGCCTATGCAGGGGTGACCGGCGCGGATGCAGATATTGGTGTTGCCGTTGTGACCGGTTATCAGGCAGTCGTTGCGCGTCAAAGGCCCCTGGCAACCCAGTTTAAGCAAACAGCCCGGATCGCCGATGTAGCGCGCATAGTGCTTTTCCTGGAAGTCGGCGTAAAAGATGCAGTGTTCATGCACGGTGCGATCGTAAAACTTGAGGGGCCGACCCTTGCTGTCGGTGCTCGGAAACGTGCCTTTATAGGCATAATGCAACAAGGTGT
>JAQTYP010000053.1 GCA_028688235.1 Methylomonas sp. | reverse complement strand
AGGCCTGCCGGAGATATTGGATCACGCCCGAGATTTCATCGCCCGGCGCCTTGTGCCGGCGGACATCCCCAACGACGGCAAGCAGACGCCTTTTAAGGGCCATCCAGTGTTCGTCGCTCAGCACGCCACCGCCTGTTGTTGTCGGAGATGTCTGCAAAAATGGCACGGCATCTCCGCCGGGCGGCAACTGACGGTCGATGAGCAAAATCATATTATCGAAGTATTGAGGCTATGGTTGGTAGGGGAGGTTGAGCGGGCCGCATGCCTAAAAGCCGACAGCGGGCCTGAACAAATGTCCTTGCCAGGTTTTTAGGATTCCGCAAAAAATAACTGTGCGCCGTCACTGCCATTAAGTTAAGAAAACAGCCTTTTATCGTTCCCACGCTCCCGCGTAGGAACGCAGAGGCGGACGCTCCAGCGTCCCAAACTGCACCGAGCGGATGCTGCATTCCCCCGCAGGAGCGTGGGAACGATGGCTTCGACGAGCCCTGCTTGCGCTTCCTTTTTCCAATTTGAGACCTGATTCGGATGCACTTGGTGCTCGCATGCGATCTCGTTGATGGTCTTTCGCCTTTTAGGGCTTTTAGCGCTACTTTGGCTTTAAATTCGGCACTGTGTTTCTTTCTCTGCAAATAGGATGTGCCGACGTTAGGAGGCGCATCTGTCGCGAACGATGCGCTTCACGTTGTTCAGCGCATTCTCTGGTCCTGGTTTTGCATGACATAGAGCAGGAATTCAGCGGCAGGCATGGGCCTGGCGTAGAGATAGCCCTGCACGTATTCGCAGCCGACCGCCGTCAATATCGCCAGTTGTCCAGGGGTTTCGACACCTTCGGCGATGACTTTCAGCCCCAGACGGTGGGCCATCACGACGATGGCTTCCGCAATGGTTTTATCGCTCAGATCCGTTTCCAAATCCAGTACGAAAGAACGGTCGATTTTCAAATAATCGATGTTGAATTTTTTCAGATAGGCCATGGACGAATAACCGGTGCCGAAGTCGTCCAGAGAAATTTCGATGCCCGATAGACGTAAATATTGCAGTTTGTCGTTAACAATCGGACTGTCTTCCAGCAGAATGTTTTCGGTAATCTCGACGCCGATATGCTCAGGTTCCAGACCGGATGATCGTAAATAGGCGATGGCTTTTAACACCGAATCGCCTTTGACGAATTGGCGCGGGGATATGTTGACGCTGATCTGCTGGTGCTTGTCTTGACCCGTCAGAAATATCCAACGTTTGACCGTATCCACCGTTTCGCGAAATACCCAGTCGCCGATGTCGTGTATCAGTCCGGCTTCTTCCGCCAGGCCGATGAAACGGTCGGGAGAAATCAGGCCCAAGCTGGTATGATGCCAGCGTAACAAGGCTTCGGCTTTCACGATGTCCCCGCTGGCGGTGTCGATGATGGGTTGAAAAAAGACTTCGAGTTGATTTTTGCTCAGCGCGCCGCGCAAATCGTTGATCAACTGCAGTCTTTGCTGGGCGTGATCCAGCATGTCCGGGGTGAAGAAGCTGAAATTGTCGCGGCCTGCTTGCTTGGCCTTATACATCGCTTGATCGGCGCAAGCGATCAAGCCTTCTTCGTTATCTGCATCTTGCGGAAACAGGGCGACGCCTATGCTGGCGGAAACGAAGGCGCTTTGTTCGCCGAAATGAAAAGGCTGGGCCATTGCCGAGACGATATTGCCGGCGATGCGTTCCAGTGGGCATGTTTCGCTGATATTCGGCAGAATGACGACGAATTCGTCGCCGGCAAGGCGGGCGACGATGTCGTATTCGCGTACCCAGGCATGAATGCGTTGCGCCGCTTCGACCAGCAGCGCGTCGCCTATCGTATGGCCCAAGGTATCGTTGACTTCCTTGAAGCGGTCGAGGTCGATGAACAATAAACCGACAGGGTAATGTCCACGCTTGGCTTTGGCGATTTCTTCGTGCAGGCGGTCATGGAACAGGCGCCGGTTAGGTAAGCCTGTCAATGCATCGTAAGTCGCTTGGTGTTGTAGCAGGCGTTCGGCCATTTTGCGCTCGGTGACGTCGCGGCCTATCGCCAGCGTACCGACCACCTGATCGAACACGTCGTATTCCGCGACCACATACATTTCATGGCTGACCCATTGTCCATCGGGACGGTGCCATTCCAGCTGAATCAGATCGGGTGTGCCGGTATCCATGACGCGTTGCAATCGCATAAGGTACTCATCGCTCGTCATGTTTTTCGGTCGCCAGAGGCTCTGATCGCTTAAGTATTGGCCCAGTGTCCGATTGGCCGCTACGCCGGTTTCCCTTTCGTAGGCGCCGTTCACGAAGACAAGGCGAAATTCCCTGTCGTAGCGGACAATGATGTCGGGTGAGTTTTCGACCAGTGTGCGAAGGCGGTTTTCGCTCAACGCGATTTCCTGCCGCATTTTTTGTTCTTCCGTCAATAGTCGCGTTGTTTTGGCAATCAAGTCGTTGAAATCGCCGGCCAGTTGGCCGATTTCGTTATCGGCATTACCGGCCGGTGGTTGAACGCGTTCGCCGGAGTCTACGGGGATGACGTGTATCCTATCCGATAGTGTGCGTATGGGACGAACGACGCGCTTGAACATTACCAACGCCACGGCGCAGACAATCGCCACGACTTCCAATGCCAACGCAATGGAACTGATGATGGAGTATTCGAAGGCTTCACGACGGATATAGTCGTTATCGGTGGTCAGCTCAATTTCGCCGACGGTTTCGTTGACATTGAACGGGGAGGATATCGCGTGGCTCACGCTGTGAGCGTCGGAGAATGACGGGGCGTCCTGTCTATGTGCCACGGCCAACACTTCCACGCCCGCGGTGATTTTGACGCCGCTGATCAAGCGATTGGTCATCAATCCCTTGGCCGCATCCTGGGCCAAGGTCAAGTCTTTGGTGAAACAGGCGACCTGAACCGTGCTTTCGACGGTGGACAACAAATCGTCGACCTGGCGCAGCATGCGGTAGGTTTCATGATCGCGAATAATGGCCGCGCCCATCAGCGCGAACATCGAAGCAAGCGCAATTGCCAATAGAGAGATGCTCAGCGTGCTGTCGACCACCAGGCTGCTGGTACGCCAGGCGCGGAAATGCCTTAATCCGGTTTTTAGCGAGCTTAACATGGGCTCATGGTGTACTTGTTACAGGCAGGCGGTAGACAATTTTAACGCCCTCCCTTGTTCCGGAATCGGTGGTGTATCCAATCACGGTAGGATCGAGTGTAACTTTTTTCAGCACCTGATCGGCATCTTCCAGTATCAGCGGGGGCGAGGTTCGCCCGGAAAAAACCAGTCTGGCCCAGTAGGCGTTGACTTCCGGCAGATTCTTGTCAAGCAGGGCTTTATAAAAATCTTTTTTCTCCGGAGCATCGCCTTTGATGTCCAGCGGCATGACGCTTGTGCCATCCGGAAGTTTGCGGTAACGCCCCATGAAGATATTGACGACATCGTCTCGCGACAGTTGTTCGACATTGCTAGCGGCGTTGACTATCACCACGATGTCGGGCCGCGCCGAAGCCGAAAACAGGATCAGCGCCAATAGCATTACCCAGGTCTTGGTACCTGAAAATCGCTTGCCCATGATCAAAACACGAAGTCCAGGGCTAGAGAAAATACCGTTAGCGAACGTGTCGTCCAGCGGTCGGCGGATTGGGTCAACAAATCGGCGTCGATGATGCTTTCAGGATCCTTGTAGCGCATGAAATCGACCTGAAACTTCAGCGCCATGTTGTCTATGAAGTCGTAGCGAGCGCCGACGATAAGGTCGGACTGGTTGACGAATACGCCGCTCTGGGCCAGTAATGCTGCTTGATTGATCGCATTAAAAGCCGGGCCGGAGGGAAGTCCCGACGAAATGAATGGTCTGGAACCGTGTTGGCTGGAATAGGAGATATAAGGCGTCACGGGCCCAAGGCGATAGCCAACATGGGAGTAAAGCAAAGTTCTATCTGGCCATTGTGCGGATTCCAGGAAACTGAAACTGAAAATTCCCTGTAACGGTCCGGAATCGTAACTGGCGGCCAGTGTTTGAAAGTTGATTTCCCGATTTTTCTGACTGATGACGTCGATGATTTGCGCGCCGTTGGGAAGCATTTGCAGCGCCGCCAATTCGGGACTGCCGGGACTTATTGTGTCGATCTCGTTGCGCATGCGCAATTGGCCCGCGGAAAAACGGCCCGTCCAGCCGTACAGCGCATATTCCACTATGCCGCCGAGAAATTGCGAGCCGCCGGTATCGTAAACAGCGCCGGCGGAAAGGCTGCCTATCAGTTTGCCTTGGGTCCAACCACCAAAACCCTTGAGGCGCAGGGTGCCGTCGCCCAGGGGATGGTTGAATTCGGCGTCCATCCCGTCGAATATCCGGGGATAGAAGGTTATCGGCTGCCGTATCGGCAGATTGGCGTAGCCGATTTGAGCGGAATCGCCCTGCATGTAGGTGTCTACTCCCAGGCGGCCGATGCGCAGACTGACGGCTTCGTCCGGTTTGTATTTGACATAGCCCCAGGTCAGTTGCGGATTCAAATTGTTTTCGGTGTTCAAGCGGCTGATGGCCTGAGCGGTGATTTCGAACTGCTCATGCAAAAATAAGCTGAGTTGCGCGCCCAGCATGGAATCCTGTACCAACGAAACCTGATCGCGCCTTGCGCCGCCGGCTTGCCCTATGTCTCTGCGAAACAATGTCCCTTCGTCGTTATGGTAGACCCCGCCTAAGGTGCCGAAGCCTCGCAAGCTAAAGCGAGGAAGATTTTCCGTATCGCCGTGGCAGGCCGACCCCAGGCCAAACAGCAGGCCAAAAACTACAGCCGTATGCAATTGGCGCGGTGAAATGTCGATAGGCATCAGCCCCTCATCGATGGGTTTTGATGGGTGGCCCGTGGCAAAATGACGGGTCGTTTTCTGTGTGCTTGCATTAAAGCTTTCTTATATGGCTATCGTAACGAATTGTCAGAATCGGACAATAGGCTGTTTCCGAATATCGATCGGAATTATCCTACCCGTGAGCCGGTGGCGATGAATTCGACATAGAACGGTCGCCGGGATATCGGTCGTTATCCTGTTATTAGACTATTGACGGCAAAACCGCCGCCGAAGCTGAACAGAAAGTAAAACATAGACATCACCAGGCCGGCTAACAGGTTGATGTCCAGGACTTTTTTGAAAATGGCCGCCACCATGGCCCAGTTCCAGGCTAAAGTCAGCGATATCAAGGCATAGCCCCAGAAATCCTCCGCCACCGTAGCCCAGAACATGATGGGAACCAGGAAGACGCCGACGATATTTTCGCAAAACAAGATGGCGGACGAGACTTGTATGAAGGTGTGCGACGAACGGTTCAGCCACAGGGTAAGGCCGATGAACCCCAGATTTAGCGCGGTTTCGATGATGACTTCCGAAATGGATTCGATATCATCCGTCATATTGAAATGGATGAAAAAGAACACCAGAAAATTGAAAATCAGGTTGTTCTGAAAAAAACGTAGCGATCTTTGGAGCTGAAGCGGCGAAACATGGAACCAACACAGCGCCAGATACTGCTTGATAATATCCATAACGTGATATCGATTGAAGATGTCTATTCAGTTTAGGATTCGGTTTTCAGTTGGAGGTGGGCGCCCGTGTTAAGGCCAGGGATTGATATTCCGGCCGCGGAAATGCACCACGGCTGGTTGGCTGATCAATGATGCTACCGTTCATAAGACACCGGCAGTCGGTCATGAGCTCAGTATTCCTCACCCGCCTCATAAGAACTCGCATAGTCCTGATGTTGGCCGCGACTGAACTGATCGTTCAATGCTTGCACCAAATCCTTGGTCTGTTCCATCAAGCTATTCACTTTTTTGCGATTTTTCTTGGTTTTTCCGACGGGTTGGGTAATCGGCAGCAGCATGCGCCAAAAGGTCAGGCTTTTCTCGAACAGGCCCGACAAGTCTTCGCTCAAATTCAGCTGCTTTTGGCGTTTGTGTAATTGATTGACGATGAACTTGGCGTGAACTCTACTGACGACGAGATGCAACGGCGTCAGCAGGGCGATCAGCGCCAGAATGATCGCCGGGCCGATAATGGGGTCGAAAAACAGATCCAATATGCCCACCGCGATTTCGGCAAACAGGATCAGCATGATGATAAAGCTTAGGATGATCAGCGTCGTGGCGTTACAGCGCTCTTTCCATGTCGTCAAGGCGGTTTCGACTTCGTCGATGACGACGTCGTCGACCGCGCGTATGCTGTTTTCCAGGGATTCGAGAACACGGTAAGAGCGGTCGCTATTCAGATTGTTGATCCGCTGTTCTATCTGTGTGATGTTGCTGTTTTGCGATAATACGACAAATTGGCCGGTGAAAATGCCAAAATCGCTCAAGCGCCTTTGCCAGGATGCGATGATTTCGTGTATCTTGCTTTGTTCCAGATTGAGTTCGGAATGGTCGATGACATACAAGAACTTATTGGTATCCTGATATTTGACGATGCTGGCTATCGTGTCCTTGCTGAATTCCGGATCGCAGTCGAACAGGTCGGTAAAGACTAGTACCAAATCGGAAATGGCCGTGACATGTTGCCTGAGCAAGGAGTTGACGGCATTTTCGGCGGAAGGGTTCAATACCGGCGTGTCTATGATCAGTTTATTTTTCAGCTTGATGCTGTTGACGGTAACCAGTTCCAGGTAACTGTTGACCTTGGAGCCTTCGCCGGGACTGATCTGGTCGATGTCTCGGCCTATTTTGTAAAATGGCAGGCGATGATCGGCGTCCAGTGCGGCCCCCGGCAACGTGGTGCCGGTTGTTTGCGGTGTGTATTGCAATACCGTGAACTTATGCCGGGTGGTATGCAGATGGGCATCGAGGAAACGATTGATGAATTCGGATTTTGCCGGCGAATAACCGCCCAAGGTGCTGATCAAAGGCCACCATGAGCATTTCCGAGCCGTGGTTTCATCGTTTTCGATTAGGCCCATTTCGAATTCCAGCTCATCCAGCTCCTGAAACACTTTCACGGCTTTCTGTAATACAGGGTCCGTCGTGGCAAATTGTTTTTCAAGATTGACCAGATGTTTGCTTACCGTTTTATCCGCCATGTGATTTAAACCCTGCCGTCTGATTTAAGGTTGATTTAGGCGTAGGAGTATACACCGATGTTTTCGGCGGATAAAAATTCTAATTGGCTTCGCCGCCTTACTCCGGTATATCCAATTCCTTCAATTTCCTCGTCAGCGTGTTGCGTCCATAACCCAGCAACAAGGCGGCTTCGTGCTTTTTGCCGTGGGTGTGGTTCAAAGCGGTTTGAATCAACAGGGTTTCCACATTGGCGATCGCGTGTTTGGCGATATCGTGTTTGCCTGCCGCCAGTTGCTGCTTGATCCAGGTTTGTAACAGGCTTTCCCAATTATCCGAGGATTCGCCGCCGCCATCGCTGTGACTTTGGCTCAGCTCGGGGGGCAGATCCTCGATGTGGATTTCGCGGCCAGATGCCATCACGGTGAGCCAGCGGCAGGTGTTTTCCAGCTGACGGACGTTGCCGGGCCATTTCAAACTGCTTAAAAAAACCTCGGTTTCGGGCTTCAAGTTTTTGACTTCTGTGCCCAGTTCCTTGGCACTTTGATACAGAAAATGTTTCATCAACAAGCCGATGTCCTGGCGGCGTTCTCTTAAAGGGGGAAGGTGAATGCGTATCACGTTCAAGCGGTGGAACAAGTCCTCGCGAAAGCGGCCCTGTGCAACCATGGATTCCAGGTTTTGATGCGTAGCGGCGATGATGCGGACGTTGACCTTGATCGGAGTATGTGCGCCGACTGGATAAAATTCGTTGTCGGCCAGAACCCTTAATAAACGCGTCTGTAATTCGGCCGGCATGTCGCCGATTTCGTCCAAAAACAACGTGCCGTTGTTGGCTTGTTCGAAGCGGCCGACACGGCGGGCCTGGGCGCCGGTAAATGCGCCTTTTTCATGGCCGAATAGTTCGGACTCCATC
Source organism: Methylomonas sp. (assembly GCA_028688235.1). Classification (GTDB taxonomy): domain Bacteria; phylum Pseudomonadota; class Gammaproteobacteria; order Methylococcales; family Methylomonadaceae; genus Methylomonas. Next base: position 4,120 of record JAQTYP010000053.1, on the reverse strand, counting down.
AAATCGCGGGGAATCGCGGCCATATTCAGTGCGACAAAAGGTTGGTCGGCGCGCGGGCTGTGCCGGTGTAGCGCCTTGGCGACCAATTCCTTGCCGGTGCCCGATTCGCCGTTGATCAAGACGGTGATATGCGAACGGGCCAGGCGGCCTATGGCGCGAAACACTTCCTGCATGGCAGGGGCTTCGCCCAGGATTTCGGGCGCTTCCCCTGGACCTTCCGCCGCCGATTGCGCCACGTTTTGTTGCCGGCTGTGTATGCAGGCACGCCGGACCGTATCCACCACTTCGTTGATGTCGAAGGGCTTAGGCAGGTACTCGAAGGCGCCGCCGTGAAACGCCGATACGGCGCTTTCCAGATCGGAGTGGGCCGTCATGACGATGACGGGCAGCGACGGATGTTCATGCTGAATTTTTTTCAGCAACTCGAAACCGTCCATGCCAGGCATGCGAATATCGGTAATCAGCACTTGCGGCGCATCGGGGCCCAATTCTTTCAGAAAATCGGCGGCATTGGCAAAGCAACGGGTTTCGATGTCGGCTTTCTGTAGAGCCTTTTCGAGCACCCAACGTATCGATTTGTCGTCGTCGACAATCCAGACTTTATCCGGCAGTGGCATGAGTGTCTCCAAAATTTAGGCCAATATGAGTCGGCATTTAATAGCTAGGCTGTGTGTTGTTGGCATTGTCTGCGATGGGTAAATAAATCGAGAACACCGTGTTTCCCGGTTCGCTTTCGCATTCGATCAGGCCATTATGTTGATTGATTAACGATTGCGCGATCGATAAGCCCAGGCCCGTGCCTTCGGCCCGTCCGGTGATCATCGGGTAGAAAATTTGTCCCATCAAGCCGGGTTGTATGCCCGGGCCGTTATCGATGATGTCGATTTTCACCACCAGCTTATAGCGCTTGCGGCCTATGGTCATATGACGCTGAATACGGGTTTTCAGCACGATTTTGCCCGAAGACTGCAAGGCCTGTATCGCATTGCGTACGATGTTCAAAAATGCCTGTATCAATTGGTTTTTATCGGCAAACAATTCGGGGATGCTCGGGTCGTAATCGGTTTGTAGCTTGATGTTGCTGCCCGCTTCGACGCTAACTAGTTGCCTGACGCGCTCGAGGACCTCGTGAATGTTCAACAGATCTTTATGCGCAGGCTTATTGGGGCCTAACATTTTATCCATCAATTCCTGTAAGCGATCGGACTCGGCGATGATGATTTGGGTGTATTCCTTTAGCTCCGGGTCGCTAAGTTCCAGATCCAGTAATTGTGCGGCGCCGCGCAAACCGCCTAGAGGATTCTTGATCTCATGGGCCAGGCCGCGCACCAGCATGCGGCTGGTATTTTGCTGAGCCAGCAGTTGTTCTTCCTTGGTGATGCGCAAGTGTCGGTCGACTTGTTGCAGTTCGATCAGGATTTCCGATAATTCCCCCTTTTCCAATATCGGAGTCGCACTCATGTTGACCGTGATCGATTGGCTCAGACTTTCCAGTATCAATTCCCGATCAACCAGCGGTTCGTGCTGGTTCAGGCGTTGCAACAAATCGGAGAACAGTGCGTGGTGTGCGGTTTTGAATAGTCTCTTGGCCGGGTTGCCGAGCAAATGCTTGGCGCTGTCGGCAAACAGCATTTCACCGGCCGGATTGATGTAGATTAAACGAAAATCCTTGTCGAACAGCAGGATGGCTTCGTTGAGGTGGTCGAGTATTCTCTTATGCACGGGAGCTTGAATTTTAGGATAGGCTAAATATTTATTAAGCAATTTTAGTGCCAATCTCATTATTGGTCTTGGTAGAATGTTAATTCTGCAACGGAAGGCTTTCGCTATTCGCTGCGAAAAGGGCCATTCATCAAGTCTATAGCGCTTCAGCACTTAGGTCGGGGGAATAAATCCGGGTACGTCGTGAGGCTAGTGGGTGTTTTTGCCCCAAAATGGTGCTTAAAACCGATGTGTCTATCATTTTGGTGCATGTTGCTCAGGGTTGTGGGCGCTGCGCCGTCCTATGATCTCGCCCCTGGGCATGGAGTCGTTGCAAGGGTGAAACGCATCATTCATGCCGTTTTTAGCGTTTGTCGATAGACTCTAACATTCGGATAAATCCTGGGTGGCAACGACTGTAGAGATGTTGCACCATTACGGTGCTTTTCGGATAATGCTACAAATCGGTTGAATTGGCAAGCCGAAGCCGGCAGACATTCCGGAGTTTTCGTCGGTTTTTAGTTTGATTTGCAACAGCGGCGGAATTTGGACAAAAAAATAGGCGGCCTGAATTGAAATGAAAACTCATGCAATCAGGTCGCCTTTGTCAATTGATGACAAGGTACGCTCAGCGGGAGACTTGATTGGTATTAAGCAATATGAATGCCATGTGATGAATGGCTCGGAACGCCGGGCTGGGAATTAGGTTTGCATGAACAATGGGCTCGATTTTGCACTAGGATCATGCGCTATTATGGGTAAATCGCACCATGATGGTTAGTTGTCACTGCGGCTGGTGCTCAGTCCCATCGGAGATGAATGACGCATTAAGCGGGGCGACAGCAGTAACCATAGAATTTTTGCGTTGAATTGTCGGGAAAAACTGATTAGAGTCGGCAGTCCGCTCAATAAATAGAACAATAATCACGAGGCTCATCATGAAAACACGCAATGCTTGGAACAGCGTCCTTTTACTGACCACCTTGATTTTCGCCCAGGCCGCGACCGCAGTGACTCCGGCCGAGGAAGCCGAAAAAAAATGTATAAAACCCAAGTTCCGGGACTTTACGCCGGCACACAATTCGGAAGTCGCGCCCGAATCGACGATTTCGTTTCACATCAATCGCAATGTCGATCCGCTTCACGTCAGTGCCAGTGCCAGGAAAATCCCGATGGCGGTCGAAGTGGTCGATAAAAAGACCTTTTATTATGTCTCCGCCAAGTTACCCAAGGAATTGACCGAGGGCTTTGCCCGTATTCATATCGAAGCGAAAGCGGCTGAAGGGAATTGTATCGGTCAGGATGGTTGGTTGATTATACTGAAAGATGGCGCCTCAGCGGATAAAACAGAAACCGCGGAATAATCCTGAAAACCGCGGTCAGTCCGCGAAAAGCAGAAAGACCATGAAATAAATCGCTTTGTTGTCCTGGTTTTTCAGTTCACTGTGATGCTAAGTTGGGCTGCCGACTTAAGCCGGGACAGTTAGAGGTTAAGCCTTTGTGTCCCGGTTTAAACGAGAAGCCCTAAGTTGGCAATTATTTGAAAATTTTCATACTTTTCGTGGGCGGAATGGTTTTTTCCAGCTTCATGCAATTTGACTCGGACAAACTATAAGCTCTCCAGCTTCGCATAAGCCAACATCAACCATTTGATGCCGGCGTTGCGGAAGTTGATTTGCACTTTTTCCTGGTCGCCATCGCCTTCGGTTTGCAAGACCACGCCTTCGCCGAATTTTTCGTGAAGCACGCTTTGGCCCATGCGGTATCGGCTGGCGGATTGGGTTACGTTGCCCAGCGTGTTGTTAAAGGTGGCGGCGGGCCGGGTGACCTGGGCGCGCAGGCGGATTTCCTGTATCACTTCCGGCGGAATTTCGCGCAGAAAACGTGACGGACGTGGGTAGTTGTCCTTGCCGTAAAGTCTTCTGGATTCGGCGTGGGTCAAGTACAGTTGTTCCATCGCCCGGGTGATGCCGACATAACACAAGCGGCGTTCCTCCTGTAGGCGGCCGGCGTCGTCTGTGGATTGCTGCGACGGAAACAGACCTTCTTCCAGGCCCACCAAAAATACCAGCTTGAACTCCAGACCTTTGGCCGTGTGCAAGGTCATTAGCTGCACGCAATCTTCGTCGACTTCGGCTTGCATGTCGCCGGCCTCCAGCGCGGCGTGGGTCAAAAACAGATCCAGCTCGCTCATGTTTTCTTCGTTAAAGCTGCCGGCGTCGAACAGGCGGGCGGCGTTGACCAGCTCCTCCAAGTTTTCGACCCTGGTTTCGCCCTTGTCCTGTTTTTCCTTCTTATAGAGTTCTATCAGGCCGCTTTTTTCGACGACCAACTTGACCATTTCGTGCAACGCTGCTCCTTGGGTTTCGGCAGTCAGTTGCAAAATCATGTTCATAAAACCTTTCAAGGCATTAGCGGC
>JAQTYP010000482.1 GCA_028688235.1 Methylomonas sp. | reverse complement strand
TGCAAAAGGCAACGGCGTAGAGTGTCGGAAGAAAGCGGCCGACGACACGTTCGATCCAAACGTCGAAACGATTGTCGCCAAAATCTCCGCCCAAGCCGTAATCGGCGATCGCCTCCCTTACTGTCATCGAAGCACTGCGTAGTATCGGCAACGATGCCGCCAACAACGGCACCAACAAGCCGCCCAAAAGCATATACAACACAGCCCGTGGCGAATAAGCGAATTCGCCGCAATCAATATTAAACAATTTAAGCAAATGGCAGGCGCTGTAATGAGCAGCGGCAACGCCAATCGGCATCGCGATTAGGGTAGCGATTAAAGCCATCAACAAGGTTTCGCCGAGGTAAATTCGGATGACGGTGAACGTGCTCGCACCCAAGGCCTTCATGACGCCGATTTGATTTCTTTGCAGGGCCAGGTGAGCGGCAATGGTATTTGCAATCAACACACTAGCCAATGCCAAAGCGGTTATGGCCATGAGTTTTAATACGTCATTGACACCGGACAGAAAAGGCCGCCCCCAATGCCGCTGCGGGTCTTGCAGCAGGGTCGCGTTGGCGGCGATATGGTGTTTAGCCAGCAGTGAACGGATGTCGCCGGCCAATGTTCTAGCCCGATCCTCGCTGTAAGGCTCGGCGATTTGTACCAGGAGTTGCCGAAAACTGTTGGCTGGCACGCCGAATGCCGATCCCCCGGATGCGTCGGCGAAAAAATGTACTTGTCCGCCGAATTGGGGCGGTTTGACGAAGGGGTGGCGCACGACGCCATTTATCGGCAGTCGCAGGCTATCGCCGGAAGTTTTGAATTCAATCCTATCGCCAATCCCCAGGCCCGTGAATTGGGCGGAAAGATTTTCGATAGCCACGTTACTCTGGGCTGGCCAATCGCCGGCTTCCAGCAAGGCTTTGTCGAAGCGTTGCTGTTGGTAATCGGCACGGATGATCAAGGTTGCCATCGTCCACGCGGTTTCCGTGGGCCTACGGAATTGCACCGTCAATTGCGACAGGGTATCGACGCCGGCCACGCCGTTCAGCGCTTTAATGGCATCGAGCATAGCCACGTCGACATCGCGGTTGAGTATCAGATTGATATGCGAGGGTTGCGATTTTCGATGCGCGGCGTCCATTTTGCTTAACTGAAGGTCAAGCATCCCAAATATCGTGCCCACGCAAACTATGCCCGCGGCGATACTGATGATGGCCAACAAGCTCCTCGACTTGGCTGCCCATAAGTCGGCCCAGACTTTATGCAGCAGCATGCTCAAGACTAAGACTCCGGGCCAATATCGGCGTGTATGCGTCCGCTGCGAATTTCGATCTTGCGGCTGGCCGCACTGGCCAATGTTTCATTGTGCGTAACCATGACCAGCGTCTTGCCTTGGTCGCGCAAATGGGCAAACAAATCAAAGACGGAATCCGCCGTTGCCGCATCCAGATTGCCGGTAGGCTCGTCGGCGACGATTAGCGGAGGATCGTTTGCCAAGGCGCGGGCAATGGCCGCCCGCTGCTGTTGTCCGCCGGATACCTGGCTGGGCAGCCTATGCATTTCATCGGCCAATCCTACCCGTTCCAGCAACCGCATGGCCCGCTCTAGGCGCCGGTGTTTATTCAGCTTTCCAAGAAACTCCATCGGTAATACGATATTTTGCAGCAGGCTCAGCGTCGGTAGCAATTGGAAAAATTGAAAAACGATGCCGACGTTAGCGCCACGCCAGGCGGTTAATTTTTGATTGCTGAGCTTTTGCAAGTGGGTGCCGTTGACGATAATCTCTCCACGGCTTGGATGGTCGATACCCGTCAATAGATTCAACAAGGTCGATTTACCGTTACCCGATGGGCCGACAATGGCCACAAAATCGCCTGGAAAAATAGTCAGGTTGATATCGTGTAAAACCGTTTGCAAGGTGCCGGCCTGTGGGTAATCCTTGTAAACTTGTTTCAGTTCGATGATTTTGTTCATGCCGGTCCGTAATTGAAATACGCTCGTAGATCTATCCGGTATCGTAACACGGCATAAGTGCCTAAATTTCACCTCCAAGGAACGACAAATGACATCGGTGCGCATTATATGGTTATTGTTAGGCTTATTTTGGGTCGTCGCCGAGATCAGGCTTGCTCGCAAGGCTGAGAAAAATTCTCGGGACATTATTGATGGCGAGCGGCGATCGCAAGGCTGGTTATGGCTAAGCGTCATCGTCAGCGTCTGCTTGGCGATGGTTTTCAAGACGCTGGCCTGGTTGCCGATTCGGATTGACTATTTACCTCGTCAATGGCTGGCCTTACTACTATTTTCAGTCGGGATAGGCTTGCGCTACTGGGCAGTGCTCAAACTGGGGCGTTTTTTTACGACGCATGTATTGATTCAAAATCAGCATCGGCTGATTACCGACGGCCCCTATCGCTGGATACGTCATCCGGCTTATACAGGTTTGTTGATTGCACTTTCAGGAGCGGGGTTAGCGATGGGTGACGTTTTTGCGCTATTGCTGCTGACGGTAGTGCCATTTTTCGCCTTCAAGTCGCGCATTGCCATTGAAGAGAAAAAGCTGATCGAGCAACTTGGCGGACAATATTTGGATTATTCGAACAAGACTTATAAATTATTGCCGCTTTTGTATTGAGCGAGATTGATTCATCTAGCGGTGATTTTATATCGACGAATCATCTTCAATTTGCCCGGCCGGTTGGTCGAGTGCATAGGCTGATTTGCTGAGCAGAATCTGGTTTTGGCTGACTGGCCTGTTTGGAGAAACGCGACCGGCAGGAATGAGGTCGAAACATGCCGATCATGACTCAACAAGTCGGTAAGGAAATAACATGAAATAAGTTGGAGGGGTTCGGTGGCTCGATTGACAGGTCGGCGGCAGGGATAGCCGCCGCCAAGCCTAGTGTGCCCGGCATGGGCTAAAACTTGTCATCTGAAAGGAGATGACCGGAAGTAGTAACGACAACCGTAGCGAAACGCAAGGGTGCAAACCGCG
>JAQTYP010000481.1 GCA_028688235.1 Methylomonas sp. | reverse complement strand
TTTCATCTAACTATCACCCATCAAGGCGCCAACATCGCCTCGAACGGCCTAAGCGGCTCCGAAGACCCATTGGCCCCCACGGCGGGCACCAGCAAATACTCGTCTGCCGCCAATTTGCCTTCTATGGCATTGCCGGCGGAAACCGCCGCGGCATCGCCGACATGGCCGTGCGGAACTTTAACCTCGGGATGATCGAAAGGCGCCCGCTCATAACGCACCCTGTCGTCGGTGAAGGTTTTCAGAAAGGCCACGATATCCGCACGGGCTTGTTTACTCACCCTACTGGAGCCCGGCGGAAGAGTGGAACCTGCCAACGATACGCTACGCATGAAATTATGCTGAAAGTCGTTGATGAAATTGCCTTTCCGGGAATAAAACTCCACCACCTGCTCGAGAGTGGCCATGCTACCGTTATGCATGTAAGGCCCGGTCAATTCGACGTTACGTAGAGTCGGAATCTTGAACGCCGCATGGGAGCCGACCGCCATTTTCGGCTGATTCAATGCAGCTGCCGCCGCCGCCTTGCTTGGAATTTTCGGCACATTCATCACACCGGAGGCATCGGCCACGATACAGCCTTGGGTCTTATCGACGCCATCTCTGGCCCCATCGTCTTCCAATTGATCCAACGCATTGAAAAATTCGGGATTGACTTCCTGGCTTTGAGGATCTTGATAGTAAGGATCGACCAACGGCGTTACAAAGTTGCAAGCCTTTACGTTTTTGACCACCTGATCGATGACTTTATCGGTATTTCCGGCCAGATACTGCTGATATTGATAGCTGAACGACAAAGGGTTGCCAAAATCGTCCACACCGCCCAGGCCGGGATCGGCATCGGGCCGGCCCACTCCGGTGTTGGCAAAGCCAATATCCTCGAAATGCCCAGGATGTTCACTAACCGTCACGTCGCGGGTCACCACGTTACCGTTAGGGGTAATACCCGCCACTCCGGCGCCGTGATTCGGCCCCAAGGCATTAACGCCGTAATCAATACGCGCCGAATCGGGGCCGTAATAGGCTCCAGGCGTTGGAGTCACCATCTTCTTATAGGATGCCAATGCCGCCGTGGTCATCAACGGGCCACCATGACAAGTCGCGCAATGCTTACTCATGAACGCATTATAACCATTGGTTAGGCTCTCGACTTTAACGGTGTCGTCAGGATATAAAGCCGCCCAGTCGGGATCCAGATAAACGCCATCATTGGAGTTACCCAAGACGCGCGGCACCAAGTCGATAGGCGCCTGATCCGACACCAGCGTACCTTGATACAACTGCAAAGCCAGACCAAAGAACATGGAGAAGTTCGCTTCCATCTGGTTATAGGGCGTCTGTCCGGGCGGCGGTGCGGGGAATGCAGTGGAACTGCCGCCATACGCCCAATACTTGGAATTGAACGCCTGAGTAATCAGGGTCTTATAAGTCGCCTTCAGCCCGGCCGCCTCCTGGCCTGCGGTACTGTTCACCAATCCCAACGGGGCGAACACGCTGTCCTGGTAATGCACTTTCTGATCCTGCAAGGGTTGGCGCAACAACAACTTACGGCCTATGTCCGGCCATTTCCGTTGCTGGCAGGACATTTCGGTATCGCTCAAAGGCGGCCCCATGGCCAGGGAGGCCAATGCCGAATTTTCCAAATGCAATCGTTGTTTGGCAACCGTACGGCCGGTTTTGACCCAAACGCCCGCTTCGGGATCGCGCTCGCCCCATGGACTGCTGCCGTTGTATATGTTATTGGCCCGCCCGTCCCAAAAATTGCGATAGTTGAAAATGCTGTTGATCACTGTCGGCGCATTGCGCGGTTCCACGTGGCGGGTATTGGTGCCGTCCACATGAAAAACCGGATCGGCGGGACGGTTGCAGCTATCGTTTGCACCGCTAAAACGCGGAGCCGCCTTGAATTCACCACTGAACGTACCGGATGAAGAAACGACATCGTCGGTATCGATAATCACGGCAGAGTCTTGGTCGAACGGGTTGACACGCTTATGCAGAGGAAAGTCCACCTGAGTCAAGGTATGATTGGGGCCGCCTTCACCCGAGCTCAATACGCTATAGGTCTTTCCGGCGATTGGGTCGGCGTTTTTCAACCCAGGGTTCAATTGATTTTTCACCCGACTATCCGCGCCGGCATGAAAGTGGCACGAACCGCAAGCCATGCCGTCACTACCGACGTTCATATCCCAAAACAAGGCCTTACCCAAGGCGATGGCTTTTTCCTTGTTTACCACGATAGGATCGTTGCCATCCAGCAATCCCGGCACCTCCGGAATGGGTACGTTGGTGAGAGGCCCAGGCTTGGGGCCGTGGGCAAAAGCCGTCTGCACCATCAGCGCGGACGAGATTAATATCAGCTTAGCAAAGCGCATTTCCGGATTACCTCCAAAGTCAATAAATTCGAGCGAAATTTTGAGAAACCTTAAATTTCGACCGTTCCAACAATTTCAACTTACGCCCGGCATCTCATTAAAGGATGCCTGGCCGTCACAGCGTATTACACCAAAAAGAACAGCAATGTTCGTACCACCTGCAAATACCGTTGGAACGCAGCAAAATAGCGGCTTTAGCCAACGATCCAAATTTCATCCTCACAAAAAACAAGGCAAATGCCGTGATTTTTTCAAAACCTGCGTCATTACACGCAGCAACGCTCCGGAGTCGGCCCAATTCATGAAAGCAGGGAACGGAGCGCTCCTCACCGGAACCAAATGTTTTTGGCAAAAAAAAGGGCGAAGCATCGCTGCTCCGCCCTTTCCTGACACGTCAGGCTTTAATTAAGCCGACAAAGCCGCTCTTTTTCTGCCGAAAGACACCATCCCCAGCAAGGCGGAACCGAAAAGCCATACCGCGCCCGGCACGGGAACCGCGGCAGGCGCGGCCAAAACGATATTATCCACCTTAAGGTCGAAAAGAATACCACTAGGCGTGCTAGGGTAGCCGTTGTAATGAATCCAGATCGCGGCGACGTTCTTAAACGCATCAC
>JAQTYP010000480.1:1207-2995 GCA_028688235.1 Methylomonas sp. | reverse complement strand
CTGCAATTGCAGGTCGTCGCGCAATGCCGGCAATTGGACGGCTTCGGATTCCGCCATCAAAATCCCAGGTACTGGCGCAACGCGGAGATCGGCCGGCGAAACAGGTAATAAAACAGCGGCGCGCGGTCGCCGTAGACCTTGGCGGTGCCTTGCCAGCCTATACGCAATGATTCAGGCAAGCTGTTATCTTGCAAATCGGCGTCTACGCGGTAATCCAACAAATCGCCCGGCAACACTTCGGCCTGATATGAGCTATGCGTGACTTGCGCCGCTAAAGGATGCAGCGGGTCGGCATCGAAAAATGCCCGGACTTCGGCGCCATCGCGCAAGCTTATCGCATCCTTGACCGGCAGATTGATGCGCAGCGCCATGCGTTGCGGATCGGCGATCTCCATGATGCGCTCGCCGGTCTTGACCGGTTTTCCGACCCAGTCGGCCTGGTCGCGAAACACCGCCACGCCGTCGTTGCCGGATTTGACTTCGATTCTGGCCAGCATCTCGCTCGCGTAATCGCGTTCGGCGCGGGCCAAATCCACCTTGGCTTTCAACAAGGCCACGTCGGCCTTGGTTTTGTCGTCCAGAAACGCACCCTGCATCGCCCGCATGTGCTCGGCCTCGGCGACCGCCAGCGATTTTTCGGCGACTTCGTAAGCGTTGCGCAATACCGTGTCTTCGAAGCGCAGCAGGGTTTGGCCGGCGCCGACCTTGTCGTTGGGATGGACCATGACTTCGGCGATCACGCCGTCCAATGGCGCGCTGACCACGAAGGGCTGTTTGGCGATGACTTCCACCGGCGCCAGCGCCGACATCCGCACCGGTATCAACAGCGACAAGCCCAAGGCCAGGGCGGTGTAGCGAAACCACGGCAGTTGCAACAGCGATGGCGAAATCGGCTTGGGCAGTGCCCGCCAGGCATGGGCATAGGTTTCGGCCAAGCGTTCCAGCAAGGCCAGTTCGCCGTCCTGCCACGGCGTTTCGCGCACCAACCACAAGCCGCCGAGCAGCGTCCCGGCCGGCGCGCGCAACGGCGCCCAGGCCACATGGGGTAGGGAAAATTCCGCCCAGTCCCGCGCGACGTCCAAAGGTGAAGTGGCGGCCTGAAAACAGCGCGGACGCGCATCGTCGTCCGCGACGTAAAGCTGACTCAAGGCGCGTTCCAGCCATTGCATCATCGGTGCGTTGCGGTCCACCACCGCCAAACTGGAGACGGCTTGCACCCGCCAGGGTTTAGCGTCGACTGCCGTAAACAAGGCCGCCTGCCGGTAATTCAGCAAGCGGCGGGTTTCGTTGACGATCAGAAACGGCAAGGCGTCGGCTTCCAGCACTCGACGCGCGGAAGCTTCCAATTGCAAAAGGATGGTCAGGCCGTCGCTTGATGGATAGGGAGATGAAGAATCGCTCACAATATTCGCTGAAAGAATCAACGGGGCAAGGTCACGGATGTCCCTCGAACGCTGCGCTGCCGCTCATGCCGGCCAACAAATCGGCGTCCTGATTGTCCAGGCTGCCGGTCAGGCGTATCGTTTGACTGACGGGATCGACGCGGGCGCCCAGTTCGGTAATCTTGGCCGCGTATTCCTTGCCGGTCTCGTCGACCTTAAACCGGAACGGCGTGCCGACTTTCAGCGAGCTTAGCCACTTGGATGGCACCAGCACGTCGATTTCCAGCTTGCTGTCGTCGAGTATCCGCAGCAACTCCTTGCCGGGCGCCACCGTTTCGTGGGCGTGGGCCAGGGTTTCTACCACTCGGCCGGCCCACGGTGCCTGAATCTGGCAACCGCCTAGCAT
>JAQTYP010000480.1:0-1197 GCA_028688235.1 Methylomonas sp. | reverse complement strand
CGAGTTGCGCCGAAGCCTTGGCGGTTTCCGCCGCCGAAACCTCCACCTGCAAGGTGGCCGCCGCGTTATAGGTTGCCAGTTCCGCGTTGTTGTCGGAGGTTTTCTTGCGCGCCGTGTACTCGGCTTGCGCCGCGGCCTGTTCGGCCTTGTAACGAGCGCAATCGAAGCGCACCAGCAGGTCGCCTTTCTTGAAACGCTTGCCTTCCCTGAACGGCAATTCGGCGATTTTCGCCAGAATCTCCGACGACAAGGTGGCTTCGTGCAAGGGCTTCAGCAGGCCGCGCACCGGCGCGGCATCTTCGGCGTACAAAGGTTGCGCCAGCACGGTCAGGCACAAGGTGGCGGGAGCGAATTTGTAAATTTGTTTAAACATGATGTTAATGTCTCAAGGCATTGCGTAAGCGCGCGGCTTCGGTATCGAAACGCCCGGCCGATTTCGCTACCTGGTCGGAAAATTTGCCCGCGCCGCCATTGTCCAGCGATTTCAGCTCGACGATGCGCGCGGTATCGGTTTCGACTTCCACGTAACTCGACCGCACCCGGCCGTCCTCCAGTTCGGTAACGACCCGGAGCTTTACGATCTCGCCGCCGGCCGGCGGAATGCCGGTGGCCACGCCGCCGGCTGGGTCGAAACTCAGCCACTTCGGCAGCGGCCTGCCGTCGGCCAGGCGCAAGTCGAAACGCTTGACGTCATAGCTGGGCAGTTTATCCACCGTATGTTCCAGCTCCACATACAGCAGCGCGCCGGAACGCGTGGTATGCACGCTGAGGAAATCATCGCTGTCGCCGATCGCCTCATGCGGAATCACCGTCACCGAATGACGCAGGCCGGCGACGTCCCAGGTCGAACGGTTGCTGTCGCCGGTGTGCTGAATCAAGTCGTCGTAGGCGAACAAATGCTCGATACGGTCGATCTCGCGGCCGATCGGCAGATGGGCCGTGATGCCGCGATTGACGGCGAATCTATCCCACAAACCGGTCAGGCGGTCGCCGAAAGGCAGCAGATTGCCGAGGCGCTGAATGGCTTGGTTGATCGGATGCGAGCCACGGTCGCCGATGGCCGTGATGCCGTTCAGGTCCTCGGCAGCGGTGACCGCGGTGATGACAGGCAGGATAGGCGTCAGTTCCATCTCCACCACCGGCAGTTTTATCGGTTCTATCGGATCGACGAAGCCGCCGGCATTCCACAGGTTATCC
>JAQTYP010000479.1 GCA_028688235.1 Methylomonas sp. | reverse complement strand
CTTCGCGAAAACGCCCCTGTTGCACGTAATCCTTCAATTTACGGTTGGTCGTCGCCAAAATTCTGACATCCAACGCAATTTTCTTCTGCCCGCCCAGGCGCTCCACTTCTTTTTCCTGCAAGACCCGTAACAGCTTGGCCTGCAAACTCAAATCCATTTCGGAAATCTCGTCCAGCAGCAAAGTGCCACCCTGCGCCTGTTCGAATTTACCTGGCATGGCCGAAATGGCGCCGGTAAAGGCACCTTTTTCGTATCCAAACAGCATGGCTTCCAGCATATTTTCCGGAATGGCCGCGCAATTGATGGCTTCGAACGGGCCTTTGTGATAATGAGAATTGCGATGAATGTAGCGTGCCAACACTTCCTTGCCGACACCGCTCTCGCCTTGCAACAACATCGTCACACTGGTCTTGGCCACCTTGTTGACCAAGGCATAAAGTTTTTTCATCTGATCATCGACCACGACCCGGTGTCGCGGCTTTTTCGCTTCCGGAACGACAAGCTCGGCGACTTTGGCAACCAAGGTCTTGGCTTCGAACGGCTTGATCAAGTAATCGACAGCCCCGGCTCGGACCGCTTCCACGGCGCGCGGAATGGTGCCGTAGGCCGTCATCAGCAATACCGGAATGTCTGCGGATTTCCGCTTGACGTTTTGCAAGAGTTGCAAACCGTCCATGACCGGCATTTGCACATCGCTGAGCACCAGACCAAACTCATGGCCTTTCAGCAGACCGAGCGCCTCGACTCCGTTCTTGGCCGACAACACGCTGTAACCTTCGATTTCCAGCGTATCGCACAATGCCTCGCATAAAGCAGCATCGTCCTCTACCACCAACACATCGAACGCCTTCATGTCACCCCTCCTCTACCGCTACTGGCTCGCTCGCCGAAGATGTATTCGAGCTGTTTCGAATGACAGGTAGCGACACGGTGAACGACGCACCCTGCCCCGGCATCGACACGCAAGCTATACGCCCTCCATGCATCTTGACGACGCTGTCGACTACCGCCAACCCTAAACCGGTACCATGAGTCTTCTCGGTATAAAACGGTTCGAATATGTGACCTTGACAGGCTTCGGTCATGCCACCGCCATTATCCTTCACGACGATATCCAACCATAGCCCGCGTTGTTTTGCCGCCAATCCGATACAATCCGCGCCGGCCTCCACGGCATTATTCAATAAATTCGACAATGCCCCTGCCAGCGCATCGGCATTTCCGAGCAAGACATCGTCGTCCACGTCGTTTTCGACACTAAAGACGCCGGTAAAATTTTCCATGGCTTCCGATACACTGCTTAGCATGGCCCGCAAGGAAAAATCCTGCATGGCCATGTACCCCTGTCTGGCGAACATCAGCATATCGTTGACCTGGCGCTCCAAGTAACGCAGACGCTCCAGAATTTTGTCCGGAAATTGCAGGCGTTTGGCATCAGGCAATTCCGGCCTAGCGAGTTGCGAGGCATACAACATCGCCGTCGCCAAAGGCGTTCTGATTTGATGAGCCAAGCTGGCGACCATTTCCCCCATAGCCGACAAATGCTTTTGTTGCGCCAATTCGTCCTGCAACGAGCGCAGTTCGCTGATATCCGAAATCAAGATGATCTGCTCGGCGTCATTGTTCAGATGATTGCAACACAGGCTGACGACACGGCCGTCTCTAAGCCTATGCTCGTGCGGGGAACCTGTTATCGGCAGCAAGCCTTGCCGCGTGACGTCCTGCCATTGCTGCCCCAGCAGCGGCTCTTCGAACAAGAGAGTCGCCTGGGCGTTGAAATCGACTATGCGGCCGCGTTGATCCAGAATAATCACCGCCGCCGGCAACGCAGCCAGAATTTGCCGCAAGCGACTGACTAATTTTTCCTTTTCGAGCAAGGTTTCCAGACGTTCGCTTCGGGCTGCCGCGAGTTGCTGATTGAGATGCGCTACCTGTTCTTGCAAGCCTTGATAGGATGCCGTTAAATTTTCCGATAGCTCGTTAAATATTCGAAAGGCATCGGCCAATCGTTCGGTTTTTTGCTGATATTGAAATTGAAGCGCATTCATGGCGATAGCCCCTTTGACTGTACCCTGTCAAAGGCAAAATCCAAGCCATGTTTTTTTTAGATTCCATTACAACAACTTATATGTGGAGTGTCTTTTTTTTGACGCGCCATTTAGGCCACATCCACTTTGCGCAATTTTTCGACTAAGGTCGTGCGGCGCATGTTCAGCAATTTGGCCGCATGCGCAACGACACCGTTACATTCTTCCAGCGCTTGCCGTATCAGTTCGTTTTCCAGATCGGTCAAGTATTCTTTTAAATCGATACCCTGTTCGGGCAGTTGTATGGTCTTACCCGGCACTACAGGCGCCATTTTTTCCAGCATGACTCGCTCTTCGACGGAAATGTTGCCGTCCGGGCTTTCCGGCTCGGTCCAGTCCAGTTTGGCATCTTCGGGGATTTGGTAGCCCTGAAATTTCTCCGGCAAGTCACTGGCATCCACCAAGCCGTCGGGATAGATGATGGCCAAGCGTTCGATCAGATTGGACAACTCGCGTACGTTGCCGGGCCAATGATGCTGCATCAGCATCGCGATGGCATTACGCGTCAGCCTGACCGAACCCCGGTTGGCTACCTCCATACGCTTGACCAAATCGTCTATCAGATAAGGGATGTCTTCGGCTCTGTCACGCAAAGCCGGCACATCGATAGGAAAGACATTCAAACGGTAAAACAAATCCTCCCGAAAACGCTTTTCCTCGATTTCCCGTTCCAATTGCCTATGGGTCGCGGCGATGATGCGTACGTCGCATTGTATGGTCTTATTGCTACCGACGCGTTCGAAGGTCCTTTCCTGCAATACCCTCAGCAATTTGACCTGCATGGGCATGGGCATATCGCCGATTTCGTCCAGAAACAGGGTTCCGCCTTCGGCCATTTCGAATCGCCCCTGGCGCGAGGTCAAGGCTCCGGTAAACGCGCCTTTTTCGTGGCCGAATAATTCGCTTTCCAGCAATTCGC
>JAQTYP010000478.1 GCA_028688235.1 Methylomonas sp. | reverse complement strand
TCGAAAACGTACCCGCACACGTGGCCGAGTTTTTGTCCAGCCATACCAAGGTCTACCCGCCCGCCAACGCGCTGGCAGTCGCACAGGACCGCTTGCTGGAAAAAAACTTCTTCAAGGAAATCGGCATAGGCACGGCGCCTTACGCCCAAATCGACAGCCTGGACGATTTACGCCATGCCATGACCAAGATTGCATATCCGGCGATATTGAAAAGCCGGCGCCTCGGATACGACGGCAAGGGCCAGGTCGTCCTGACATCCGACACCGACCTGGAGTCGGCCTGGCAAGCCATGCAAGGCCTTCCCGCCATCGTCGAGGGCTTCGTGCCCTTCCAACGGGAAGTTTCCATCATCGCCGCCCGCAGGCCTTCCGGCGATATCGCGTTTTATCCCTTGTCGGAAAATCAGCACAGCGGCGGCATATTGCGAGTCGCGACGGCTTGCCCTAACGACGGCGAGCAAGCGATGGCCGAAGATTACGTGCGTCGCCTGCTCGAAAAACTGGATTATGTAGGCGTCATTGCCCTCGAATTATTCGATGTGGATGGAAAATTGCTGGCGAACGAATTCGCTCCACGCGTACACAACTCGGGACATTGGACGATAGAAGGCTCGGAAACCAGCCAATTCGAAAATCATTTACGGGCGATATTGGATCTACCCTTAGGTTCCACCCAAACGCGAGGCCATGCGGCCATGGTCAATTTCATCGGTGGCTTGCCAAATAATGCCGAGCTGTTGAGTTTGAGTCATACGCATCTGCATCTCTACGACAAGACGCCGCGCAAGGGCCGCAAAGTCGCCCATGCAACCGTTCGCAGCGACGAAAACGCTGTTTTCGAACACACTCTGGACCGACTCAAGACCTTCGCTAAGGCGGTTGACGATTCTTGATCTTAGAAATTGCAGTTGGACGAAGACGCTAATGCCGAGAAGAAACGAAGCTCAACATTTTGATTTGGTTGGGCTTCGCTTTGTTCAGCCCAATCTGCATTCGGCTTTTGAGACAGCCGTATAACGCTAACAATCATCCAATAAGGTATCTTGAAAAATGCAGCATTCCTAACTATTGACAGGTTTTGGTAGTGACTGCAGATGAGACATTACCATGCCAAGGCATTCCAAACATCATCGTTGCCACATCCCACGCAAGCCATGTTGAAGGATTGGTAAAATCAAAATTAGCATCGGATAAAATACCAATCAGTTGCCATGTACCTGTACTTAAGCCAGTACTAGTAGATTGACTTGCTAGCGCATCAAGCCGGATGGCTGTACCAAAGAGAATCTCAGTCATTGAACCGTTATTATAATTATCAAGCCCTGACAAGTATGGAGCTAACGTACCGGCTAGCTTGGCACTCTTAACAGCATCGGCATCTAAATAGGCGTCCACATTAACAACCCTTCTTAATAGATCTTGATTGACCGAGTAAAATTTATTAGTTCCGTCAACGGTATCAGGATTGTAAAAAAACAAATAAACATCCAGCGGAGTAAGGGGGGCGGTTTTAGTAGATAGCGGATTTGTCGCATCATAGGTTAACGTAAAGGTCGCTGCATCCATTTTTGCAATGTCACTACACGGCGAAATTTTGGTGGATGAAGGTAATCCGCCCGATAATTTCTCACCAGCACTATTTTTAGGAAAGGTTATTGCCAGTTTAATTGACGGGGCGCCCACCGCTTCAGCATTGATTAAGCCGGCTACAACCAGAGATAAAGCTATAAACAGAAATTTAAAATGAGTCATGAATACTTCCTTTTTTAGTTGTGAAGCTTTACCGCTGGCCTAAACTCAAGGCCACCCGCCATAAATCCTCTTCGGTATCGACGCCGGCTTCCGGCGTACGCGCGACGGTTTTGACCAGGACTTTTTCGCCGTGCCAGAGTATGCGTAACTGTTCCAACGCTTCGACACTTTCCAAGGGGGAAGCCTCCCAACTGCAATAGCGGTTTAAAAACCCGACCGTATAGGCGTACATGCCGATGTGACGGAGAAAGGGCAGCTTTACATTTTCGGCCACATGATGATCGGGAAACGTCGCTCTATCCCAGGGAATCGGCGCCCTGCTGAAATACAAGGCATAGCCGTACTTATCCAACACGACTTTGACAGCGTTGGGGTTGAAGACTTCGTCGGCGTCGCCTATCCTGGCCGCCAGCGTCGCGATGCCGGCTTCGGTTTGTCCTGCCAGGGCTGCTGCCACGTCGCGAATATATTCCGGCGGAATCAAAGGCTCATCGCCTTGCAGGTTGACGACGATGTCGTCTTCGCACCAATCCATGACCTGCGCGACTTCGGCTATGCGCTCGGTACCGGATCGATGATTAGGGTCGGTCATGACGACTTGCAAACCCAATTCGGCGACCGTATCGAATATGCGTTGGTCGTCGGTCGCCACCACCACTTGCCCGGCATCGGCTTCCATAGCCCTTTCGCAGACATGGGCTATCATCGGTTTGCCGGCGATATCCAACAAAGGCTTTCCAGGCAGCCGGGTCGACGCGTAGCGCGCCGGTATCACGACTTTGAAGGCCGTCATTTACGCAAGGCTTCGGCTTCTTCGAAGCTCAGTTCGCGGGCTTCGTCTTCCAGCATCACCGGGATATCGTCACGGATAGGGAAAGCCAAATTGTCGGCTTTGCAAATCAGCTCTTGTTTGTCTTTATCGTAGATCAGCGAGCTTTTGCAAATCGGGCAGGCCAGGATATCAAGCAATTTTTTGTCCATGAGTTTTGTTTTTGAGTAATAAAAGTAATTGTTCGGAAAAAGCCGCGGGTAAATCCGCATCGATAGACAAATACCAATGATGCGGCTGAGCAAAGCCCTTACATTTGACCGCGTCTTTTTCGGTCATGATAAGCGCTTTGTTGTCTTTGAAGCGCAAGTCGGCGGCACTGAAGGCATGATGATCCGGAAAAGCCTTGCAATCGCAATCCAGCCCCGTAGCGGCCAATTGATTGAAAAAACGTTTGGGATTGCCGATGCCGGCCACCGCATGACA
>JAQTYP010000052.1 GCA_028688235.1 Methylomonas sp. | reverse complement strand
GATCCCATCCCGAACTCGGAAGTGAAACCGCTTTGCGCCGATGATAGTGTGGCAGCTTGCCATGTGAAAGTAGGTCATCGCCAAGCTCTTATTTATAAAAAGCCCATCTTAGGATGGGCTTTTTTTTGCCCGCGATTTATTGCCCTCAATTGTTAACAGTTTTATTTCGCCGGAAAAATGGAAATTGTCCGGCGAAAGCGATTTAAAACATGATTAATTACAATCGAATTGCTTAGTCCAATCGCGATAATTGAACACTTGGCCTTCCTTGCGCACGGTATTAACCGCAGCTAGATCCAAGTCCGCATATACCCATTGAGCCTTGTTGTATTCGCCTATAGCGAGGATGCCGTTGTTCGGAAAGCCTCGATCGACTGCGGTATAAATAGCCGCCGCGCCACAATTCACATCTACTGCTTCCGACCAGTCGGCGTTACCTACTAAGGACGCTTGAACTACATAGCATTGGTTCTCCAGTGCCCGTGCCTGACAGCCTATGCGTACTCGATAATAGCCCGCCTCGGTATCGGTGCAGCTTGGTACTAAAATTAGCGTTGCGCCACGCTCCGCTTGTTGCCGGGCGTAATGCGGGAATTCGCTGTCGTAACAGATGTTGATAGCAAGCTTGCCGAACGCCGTGTCGAATACCTTAATGTCTAAGCCACGTGAAATATGCCATTGCTCGTTTTCGAAACGAGTCATGGTCAGTTTTTCCTGGTAATCGACATGACCGTGTGGTGTGAAAAAATAGGCGTGATTACGGAATTCGCCGCTGTCGTGTTTGACGGGGAAGGTACCTGCCTGAATGTAGACCCTATACTCGGTGGCCAGGGTTTGGAACAGATTCAGGTAATCCGGCAACAGGCTTTGTAACGCGTCAAGCTGACCGTTTAAGGATGAATAAACTTCTTTGGAAAACAATGAAGCTAGTTCCATGCAAGCATATTCCGGAAACAGCAGTATTTCGGCGTTATTGTTGACGGCTTCTTCTACCCAGCGCCGGGTTTTGATCTCAAAATTGGCCCAAGTTTCCAAAAAGCTGATGTCGTATTGGGCGCTGGCAATTCTAGGCATGGTCTTCCTTCAACCAAAAGGTCATGGGCTTTGGAGTTTCTTCAATATCGTCGAGATCCTTCCATGTGTATGTGGTTTTCAATTCCGGATGCTTGAAATAGCCTCGTTTGTTCCAGAATGCATCCAGTGGCACATAATCAGTGGGTCTGCGCGGATGATCGGCCGGACGTTCGACGCAGCAAAAGGTGATGTGCTTGAAACCGCCTAAATCTTCGGCATGGGCTTCGCGCTGTTCGAAAAATCTCACGCCAATGCCAAGGCCGCGATAATCCTTGTTCAACACGGATTCGCCGCAATAAAATACCTCGGCCGGGTTATAACCGTTTTCGATAAACGGTTTTTTGACTTCGTCGGTTTCGAATTTGAGCGGAATGGCAGTCGATGCGCCGATTATCCTGGCTCCGTCGAACGCCAACACAATAACGCTTTCAGGGCAGTCGATATAGGTTTGCAGATATTTTTTCTCGTATTCGTAGTCGCCGTCGTACAAGTAGGGAAAATCACGAAATACTTCGATGCGCAGACGCGCTAGTTCCGGAATGTATTGAAGTAAGGCTTCGCCGCTGAGGCGTTGGATTCGTATGTCTTTGCTCATGATTGGGTGAGTCGATAAAAAACGAAACAAAGGGCTAACTTTGTCGGCCAATACCGCATATTGTATTGCAGCTGGTGGCGTATGCCTATGATGAATCTTACGTGGCGGACAGAGTTTTCTTGGCAAGCTCATAAACTGATAAAATGTTGGTTCAATCGGCTTCTGATTTTCCACTTTATCGAACACAACATGAAATTAGAAAAATCTCCCCGTTTTATTCCATCTGTCGGCCCTGTCGTCACTATCGTGCTCGACGGTGTCGGTATTTCGCCGCGTGACGACGGCGATGCGGTCAAGACCGCGCGTACGCCTATGCTTGATAAGCTGATGGCAAATTTTCCGATGACCACCTTACTCGCGCACGGTAAGGCGGTCGGGATGCCCAGCGACGAGGACATGGGTAATAGCGAAGTCGGACATAACGCGATCGGTGCCGGCCGGGTATTCGCTCAAGGAGCCAAGTTGGTCGCCGAATCTATAAGCAGTGGCCATTTATGGCAAGGGCAGGCTTGGCAGGATGTCGTTGCCACTGCTAAACAGGGCGGCACTTTGCATTTCCTTGGGCTGTTTTCCGACGGTAACGTGCATTCCCATATCGACCATTTAAAGGCGATGCTGCAGCAGGCTAAACAGGAGGGTGTGGCCAAGGTGCGGATTCATATTCTGTTGGATGGGCGCGACGTTGGCGAAACTTCGGCGCTGGATTATGTTGATCCTTTCGAGACGTATCTGGACGGCTTGCGTAGCGCCGAGTTCGACGTGGCCATTGCGTCCGGCGGCGGTCGCATGACGATCACGATGGACAGGTACGAAGCGCACTGGGCCATGGTGCAACGCGGTTGGGACATCCACGTGCATGGCGTAGGCCGGCAGTTCGCCAGTGCCCACGACGCCATCGTCGCCTATCGCAACGAAACCAACGTTATAGATCAGGATTTGCCAGGTTTCGTGATCGCCAAGGACGGAAATCCAGTGGGGCCTATCGTAGACGGCGATGCGGTAGTGTTCTTCAACTTCCGAGGCGACCGAGCGATCGAAATCTCCCGCGCCTTCACTGAGGAAAACTTCTCAGCCTTCCAACGCGGCCCACTGCCTAAGGTGACTTACGCCGGCATGATGCAATATGACGGCGATACCAAACTTCCGCCGCGCTTTCTGGTCGAGCCACCGGCGATAGACAGAACCATGGGGGAATACCTCGCGAAAAACGGTGTTTCTCAATACGCCATCAGCGAAACTCAAAAATACGGCCATGTGACGTATTTCTGGAATGGCAACCGCTCGGGTAAATTCGACGAAGCGCTGGAAACCTATGTCGAGATCCCAAGCGATGTCGTGCCGTTCGAGCAGCGGCCGTGGATGAAATGCGCCGAAATCACCGACGCTTTGATAGCGGCGATTCGTAGCGGTCAATACCGCTATTTGCGAGTCAATTACGCCAACGGCGACATGGTCGGGCATACAGGCAATTTCGAGGCGGCGGTCACGGCGATGCAATGCTTGGATCTGCAATTGGCCCGCTTGATTCCGGTGATTCTCGAAACGGGTGGAACGGCAATCATCACCGCCGATCACGGCAACGCCGACGAGATGTACGAGCTGGACAAAAAAGGCAACGTGACACGTGATGTCGAAGGCCGCACCAAGGCCAAGACCTCGCATACTCTGAATCCCGTTCCGTTCGTATTGGTGTCGGGCGAGTCAGCGCCGGCTTATAAGTTGCGCGAGGATTTGCCTGCGGTCGGTCTTTCGAACGTCGCTGCGACTGTGTTGAATTTACTCGGGTTCGATGCGCCTGAAGATTACGATCCTAGTTTGATCGAGGCGATCTAATAAGATTATGCTTCTGGCGGCCGCATTTGCGGATTTCTGCCTTGCTCTTTAGTCTGATAGCCGCGTTGCTAATGAGTTTTAGCTCACTTCGTACCGCTTTCGAACAAAATAGCAGGGTTAAAGTCCGGGAATCGGGCGCCGGAAGTATGGCCGTAGCATGAACACAAATTGACCGAAAATCGGTCCGAGGCTTCAGGCGAGTAGCTCAATCATCCGTTTTAGCCGATTCGAAGCGGGCGGACGCTCCCAATAGACCGATCACGAAGAAAGCCGTACCGACCAGCGTGAAGCGTAAATTCGACATTTCTATCGTCAAATCGTCCGTCGCATAAAGCATGATGACGACGGCGGACGCTCCCCAGCCCAGAAAACGTAACACGGCAGCGGTTAGAATTTTAACCAAAGTTTCGGAGTCGCTCGCCGGCGTGTCCATTCTATAGGCAATAAACCCGCAGACCAGTGCCGGCAGAATTCCCCAGCGCATATGATCTAGAAAGCTCTCCAGAAAATCGAAATGCTCTCTTTGGTAGAATGTTATCTCTAAAATCAGAGTCGATACCGAGGTGCTGACGAGGAAGCCCATTATCATCATCGCCATATAAAAACCGTAGTAGCGATCGAACTGCTCCTTTTGATGCCGGAAAGCAACCGTTCGCGATATAAATACCAGAGCGATTGGAAAGACATACATAGCAATGGCATAGGCTATCCAGCGAAACGTCGTGTAACTGAAGTGCGACAACGGTTTGTCCGGAAATAAGAAGGTGTTATGCAGAGCAACCGATAGTTCCCGCCCCAATATCACGCCGATAAAGGTGGCGGCCGTGAACAGCAAAACGTATTTATAGGTGTGTTTCAAGCGGGCCTCACGCACGTTCCCGCCCAGTTGTTTTACGGTTGCCCAGATTTCGTTTTCGCTTGCGCTACCAAAGATCACCAGGGCCGCGAGTAAGCGGCACAGCAGGCCGCTCAGGCGATCCAGGTCCTTTAATAGATTGACTGTCTTGGTATAGTGCGGCTCCGCTTCCTTCCAGACAGCGATTTTCTCCGACATTGCATTATAGGAAATGCAGATTTCACCCCATTTTAAAGAAGGTTCTCCAAAAAAACGACGATAAGAAGATTGGTCGGCGTAGTGTTGTATCTGGTCGAAAAGCAAGCAATTATGCGCCCATTTATATTCGACCGTAGAACTGGATTTTTCGAAATCACCGGGGTCTATGCTCTGTACCAAAAGGCGATCGGCGATTTGGGTCTTGATTTTATCGTCTACCGCAGACAATCTGGACGTGATCAGCGCGTTATAGACTTCTGTCGCTTTTGTTGGAATGGCGAATGCATCATGGATGCTGTCTCTTAGAATCAGCAAAGGATTGAATTTACTCTCCCAGGCAATAAAAAATAGCAGTAGTCCTACCGCTATTAGCGGCAGCAGGGTATTTCCGTCCAGACCATAAAGAAGATTCACCCATTCGCCGGAGCGTAGACTTCCTACGACCAGCGTGACGAGGGGTTCCAGCGGTAACCACTGCCACGTCAGCAACCAAAAAAAGGCGACCATGAAGATGCAATACGATGCAATTCCCGTCCAGTAAGTGCTGCGCCGAATAAAGTACTGAGGCAGCGTCGGCTCGGCCCCCAGTTGAATTCGGCGCTTTTGAAAGGACATATAGGCGAGGAAGAACGAGGCCACGGCTCCAAGAAACTGAATCGCAAAGGTAATTAAGATTTCGAGAGTCATATCGGGTGGCTGCTTTTGATAAGGTTTCGAGTTAAGAAAGATTATTAGCGTTAATTATAAGCGCGCTGATCGAATAATAAGCGGTATTTTTGTGGCGCTGAAGTTTCCCAAAATGCTCAAGCCGCCATGCGAAGTAAGGCGACGCTTGGTGGTCGTGCGTAATGCCGGTTTATTCCTGGAAGGCAAAATCGCTGGGTATCTAGTGTTGGGAAAAGTGGAAATTATTGTCGCCATCGATGAATCGGTGAAACAAGTAAAAGTCATCGAAGACAAACGCCGACGGCGTATTTGGCGAAGCCGCGGTCAAGGCCATTAACCAATGGCGTGTCAAACCAGCATTCGTAAAAGGGAGGGGGTAAGCGGCCGAGCAACGGGCGGTTCAGTTTATGGGATTCAGGCTTAGAGATAACCGAAAAAAGCCATCTCTCTTAGGTGGTGTAGTAAAAGTCAAAATGTAGGTTGGGTTAGCGCAGCATAATCCAACAAAACCAAAATGTTGGGCTTCATTACATTACATTCCATTCAGCCCAGTCTACTTTTTACGACAGCTTCCTTAGAGAGTAGTAAACTGCAGAGCTCAGGCTGTGACAACATGACGCGGCGGTAGTTCTGGAATCACTTTTATAATTAAACCTCGTCCACTGCTTGTGCTTTGCCGGAACGCAACCAGAGCCAGAAACTATTGGATTTTCTATTCTCGATGTCAAACGGCGTTGAAAAATTAGAGCGTCGAATAGTTTCAGGTTACGTTTTGTGCTTTTGATCATTAACTCAATGATATAGGCCTGTGCAACCTTAATTGAAGATATAAGGTTTCGTTTTAATTTGGAAAGCGATTCGAACAACGCCGGGTAAATGAATGATTCGGGCCATTTTTCAAATGACTCTTTTTGCAACAAAACGCAGTTACCAGAAATTAATTTGGAGATCAATGCAATGAATAATGCTATGCAACCTATTATGAAAGCCACTTTAATCGCGGCCGGATTAACGGCGTCGATGGCCGCGACAGAAGCGGGCGCGATGGACATGCCGGCAGTTGAGGCTAGTGGCTGGCTTAATAACGATAGTATACTCGACCCAGGCACGACCATTCAGGCCATTGCCGCCAATTCGAACAAAAACAGTTATACCAGTAACCCTGCGTTGACGAACAATGCTTGGGGTATGCAAGGGACTTGGTTGAGCTTTAACGTTCCGACTAGAACCAGTGTACTGGTGACATTAAGTTCTGCGAATAGCAATGCGCCGGGTTTTACCGTGTATAGAACCGACGGTAGTTTTACCGGTGCAGGTACCGGTGCAACAAGCGATAACAATGGGGCCATCCATAGTTTCAATCAGGTTGGTCAAGCAGGAACGGCCGGCATCGTATGGGCGACGGACGACTCGGTCAGTAACTCTCTACCCGGTAACACCACAGCTAACGGTATCGTCGAAACCTTGGGTTATGTAAACGGTTCTTCGAACGATTTTACCAATGCTTTCGGCGGTTTTATTCAATCGGGCGCGCACGATGTGAGTATCGATAATCTTTATGAAAGCGGCGTCTTCGGCCACATCGCCAATGAGGGCAGTATCAACTATGCGAATCTGATGCTGGTAAACTTGGCGCCGGGTTATTACACGATCTTTTTGGGTGGCACCAATACCGACGATCCGGCTGGCGGCACGCCGATAGACGTCAAAATCTCATCGCTAGCGGCATCGCCGGCGGATTGTTTGTTCAATGCGCAAGAAAGCGCCTATCCTGAATTATTTCCCGCATCAGGCATACCGTCAGAATCGTTGATGACTTACTATTATCGCCATTACGAGAGCACTAACTACTATTTGGGAATTTCTTCCCACGATAATCATTTGTATCAATTAGGGCCGGATGGAGTCTTGCAAGATCTCGGTGACGCAAGCACCCTGATGACTGCCGCCGGATGCCGTTAAGTTTAGAGCCTGGCGATGGAATGCCGATGTATGAATGTCGGTTGTAGCCTACCACCGGACGGGGTATGCCGCCCCGTCCATAACGGTTAGCTCAGCAATTTGGAGCCGTTATCGAACGCATAATGCTTGCACTTGACTCATTCATGATATCTGAAGTGTTCAGAGACCTTGCCGCTTCTATCAAACAATGCTTTTCTATAAAAGCCATGCTCGTTCGTGGTGTGTTTGCGCCTTTCGTTTTGTCATGCACTTGGCTGGCCGGCGTTTATGCCGAGGACTTGCCGCTCGGTCCGATGCCGATTAGTCTGAAGGAGTTACCTGTACCGGAGACACCAGGCTTGTTGGACGGGGTCGATCCGATCGTAGTCGATAAAACGGTCGCGATCGCGTTAGGTAAGGCCTTGTTTTGGGACAGCAATGCCGGAAGCGACGGCATGGCATGCGCGTCTTGCCATTTTCATGCCGGTGCGGACAGACGGATCAAAAACCAGATCGCTCCCGGCGGCCAAACGACATCGCCGGACGAACTCCAATTCAGCCTTTCAGTGCTGAACGATCTATTGGGACCGAATCAAATCTTGTCTTTAAGCGATTTTCCGTTGCATCGGCGGGAAAATCCGCTGCAAGAGTTTTCGAGCGTGGTATTCGATACCGAAAATTCGGTCGGTTCGTCCGGTACATTCGGTGGCGAATTTATCGCTGCTAATCGTTCGGGCAGCAGTGTCGATTTGTGCGATCGTGGCGTCGATCCCTTATTTCATGTGGGAACGACCGGCACTCGCCGGGTGACAGCGAGGAACGCGCCGACTGTAATCAACGCGGTGTTCAATCATCGCAGCTTTTGGGACGGGCGGGCGAATAATGTATTCAACGGTAGCAGTCCGTGGGGCGATCGCGATCCGAATGCGGGCGTCTGGGTAAAACACAACGACGGGCAAGTCGTTAAGCAACGTTTGCATTTGATCAATGCTTCGTTAGCGTCCTTGGCGACCGCGCCGCCGTTAAATGCGACCGAAATGAGTTGCCGGCACCGGACTTTGATGGCCTTGGGCAGAAAATTATTGTCGCGCCGGCCGCTGGTAAACCAGAATGTGCATTGGGAAGATAGCGTGCTGGGGGGGCTTAGCTTTAGCCGGCCCGGCGATTTACAAGCCGGCTTGAACACCACGTATCGCGATTTGGTCAGACGGGCTTTTGCGCCGAAATATTGGAATTATTCCGGAGCGGGCGAATTCGGCGCTCCGGCCCACGGTGCGCCTTACGATCAAATGGAAGCGAATTTCGCGATGTTTTTCGGCTTGTCGATTCAACTGTATGAAAGCACGTTGATTTCCGACGAAGCGCCATTCGATAACAGTCGGCGCGACGGCAACAATCAGCCCGTCGATTTAACCGCTGCGGAATTGAATGGATTGAAACAATTCAGGGTAAATATGTGCGCGCTGTGCCATTTGGGGCCGAATTTCAGCGCCGCTTCGGTCAATGCCAATGCTGAACTGGCCGAGACCCGGCCGGAAGTGTTCGGTCAACCGACATTCTTTATCAGTACGACCGCCAACGTTGTCGATCGTATTCCGGTTTTTGCTCGGAACAGAGCAGTGACTACTTTTTACGATACCGGATTCTCGTCGACCGGCGTTGCCAAGGAAAGTGCCGATATCGGTCTTGGCGGCGTAGACGATTTTGGTAATCCGTTGTCGTTCAGCCGGCAATATCTGCAACATTTAGCGGGTAATACGGCCGAAGTCGTCGACCAAGATGTGACCAGGGTGCGCGCCTGCGATTTTCAAGAAGCGTTTGCAGTCAATTTCCAGCCGCTGTTTTTAACTACCAGCGTATTTACCCCTGTTAACGGTATTCGCCCCCAGCCTCAGACTACCGAACACTGTTATTTACCGGCCGAAACCAATGCGTTTTTGCCTGCCGTTGCTTCGGCAGCAGCAGAATTGAATAACCCGGATACGGCCAAAATGGTCGCCGAAGTGAATGCTTCGTTCAAGGTGCCTTCCCTGCGTAACGTCGAATTGACGGGGCCTTATATGCATAACGGCAGCATGGCGACATTGGAGCAGGTCATCGAGTTTTATACGCGTGGTGGTAATTTCGATAACGCCGCTAAGCAAGTCACTCGCGTCTTTCAACTGCATAATCTACGGTTTTCGGCGAAACACCGCGCCGATCTGATTGCCTTTTTAAAAACCTTGACCGACGAACGCGTGCGTTATGAGCGGGCGCCGTTCGATCATCCCGAGATTTTTATTCCGCATGGGCATGAAGGTGATTCCAGCCATGTAACGCCTTACGACGCCTATCCCAACCAAGCCAGAGACGAATTTTTAGCGATTCCGGCGGTCGGAGCCAACGGGTCGGAAACACCGCTGCAACCCTTTGCCGGTTATTTGGCGCAATAAATACGAACCAGAGCCAGAGCCTATGAAAAAGAGTCCATTATTCACTTTAAGCCTAATGACAATGGCAACGAGTTTCGGCGCTTATGCCGACGATACCAATGATAGCCATACGGATGGAAGCATTACCTTTCTCGAAGACATCCTGATTATCGGCAAACCGACTTCGATAATTACTGACAACAAAGAAATGTCGGGGGATGAAATCGCATCGAAACAGTCGCAGGTGACCGATACCGCCAAGTTATTGGACGATATCGCCGGCATGAGTTTTCAAGCGGGCGGCGGCGTGTCTTCGTTGCCTATCATTCACGGCTTGAACGATAACCGGATCAAAATCGATGTGAACGGTATGACGGTCAATTCGATTTGCCCTAATCATATGAATCCGGCGCTCTCCTATATCGACCGGACCAATGTCGGCAAGATTTCGGTGCTGCAGGGCGTGACGCCGGTCAGCATGGGCGGTGACAGCATTGCGGGTACGATTTCGGTTGAATCGGCCAAACCCGTATTTGCCCAACCCGGCGAAGATATTTTACTGAGCGGAAAATTGTCGTCGTTTTACCGCAGTAACGGCGATGCGTTCGGCGGCAGCATCGCGGCCGGCGTCGCAAATCAAAACGGCCGGCTGGATTACACGGGCTCGGATTCGCAAAGCCGAAATTACAACGACGGCAACGGCAGTATCGTGCATTCCAGTGCGTACGAAAACCAGAACCATGCGGCGGCATTGTCGTTCGAGTTCGACGAGCACTTATTGGAAGTCAAAGGCGGGCAGCAGCATATTCCGCATCAAGGCTTTCCGACTGCGCGTATGGACTTGACCAATAACGATAGCATTTTCGGCAACGTTCATTACAAAGGCGCATTCGATTGGGGTAGTTTGGATGCGAAGCTCTATCTGGAAAACACCAGCCATACCATGGACTTCGAGAGCGATAGAAATGCGCCGGAACCGATGCCGATGGAAACTCGTGGTAGAAACCACGGCTATAAACTGCTTGCCGAAATACCGTTCGACGAAAAATATTTAATCCGTTTCGGCAATGAATTTCATCGTAGCTTGATCAACGACTTTTGGCCGCCGACCTCGCCGTTGCCGAGCATGATGGGGCCGAATACTTTTTACAACCTCAACAACGCGACGCGCGATCGAGTCGGCACTTTTGCCGAATGGGAAGCGGATTGGTCGCCCGAATGGAAAACCATGCTGGGTCTCAGATACGATCATACGATGACCGATACCGGTAGCGTCCAAGCCTACAACAATATTACGACAGATCATTATCAGGCACTGGCTTTCAATGCGCTGGATCAAGAACGAAACTACGATACCTTCGATATTACGGCCTTGTTGCAGTTTATGCCGACCGATTGGGGACAATATCTTTTCGGCTATGCGCGGAAAAACCGCGCACCGTCGCTGCACGAACTGTATCCTTGGGATACCGGCCCAATGCAAATGACCATGGTCGGCTGGTTCGGCGACGGCAACGGCTATGTCGGCAATATGAACCTAAAGCCTGAAACGGCGCACAACATTAGCTTTACCGCCGATTTTTACGATCCTACGGCTAATGCTTGGAGCCTAAAAATCACGCCTTATTTCAGCTATGTCGAAAACTTCATCGATGCCGACCGCTGCGGCAGTTGCCGGCAACCGAGAAATGGCTTCTATTATCTGCAAATGGCCAATCACGATGCGAGACTGTGGGGGGTGGACGTGACGGGCATAGCCGATTTGTACGACGATAAAACGCTCGGAAAATTTTCGACCCGCACTATCATGAGTTATGTGAATGGCCGGCGGATGGACGGCGGCAATCTTTACCATATGATGCCATTTAATCTGAAGCTCAGCCTGAATCATGAAAGGGATGGCTGGAAGAATAGCTTGGAAATGCAATTCGTCGACGCGAAGGACGATGTGCAAGCGATCAGAAACGAATTGCAGACGCCTTCCTACATTTTATTGAACGCCAAAACCGGTTATCAATGGAAAAACCTCGCGATCGATGTCGGATTGGATAACATACTCGATAAACAATATTACTACCCCTTGTCCGGTGTTTATATCGGCGACCAATACGCGATGACACTGAACTCTTCCAGAGCCAATACCAACAATCTTCCCGGTTTAGGCAGATCGGCATATGTCGGGGTGACGCTTACCTAGTAAGAGGTTTATAAACATGACTATAAGTACATTCAAGCGTATTCAAATAAAACCAACTGTATTATTTGCGGCTTTATTTACGACGGCCCGAATGGTAGCGGCCGATGCAATGCATTATGAAGTTTCGGTCACTTATTGGGACGACACGGTTTTTAGTGGTAGCTTCGATTACGACGCTACTAACCAACAGATAACCAATCTTCGCGGAGTTTTGGATGATGTGTTGATGGGCAATGTAGAAATCTTGAATTATCAACTCAGCGTCGAAAACGACGGTCATGGCGGTATCACCGCTAAAGTTTTCGCATTGGACACCGCCGAAATCAGCACTAATCCGCCGGTAAACAATAACGTTTATGCTGCGATCAACTTTAACGCTATCGATCCGACGCTCGGAGCGACCGATCCGAGTCAATTGGCTTATATGGATTGTTCGGCGGGTGGTTTGATGGGCATGACTTGCATGTATCATT
>JAQTYP010000477.1 GCA_028688235.1 Methylomonas sp. | reverse complement strand
CGGCACCGACCTGCCAAGCTCCAAAGCCGTATCAATCCATTCCTGAACCACCACCTCGGCATTTTTCACTGCTTCCTGATAAGTCTTGCCATCCGCCATGCACCCAACCAATTCCGGCACTTCAACTAGATAAGCCTGATCTTGTTCACTCCAATAAATAATCATTCCGTATTTATTCATCGATTAGCCCCAATTGATATTTCACGACAACCTGTCGAACTTGTTTAACCTGATAAGGTTTAGCCATTGCGCCATTTGGTTGTAAATTTAATATTTCAGCGACGTCCTGCCGGGTAAAGATATGATGATCGCCACGGATTCTCAAATCAAACTGCAAACGCTGCAACAACTGAACAAGCTCTGAAAAGGCAATATTGCTATCCGATCTGCCGCTGAGAATTTTATACAGCAGCTTATCGTCTTTCCCCCTTTAACCCACCGCCCCTTCCAAACTAATCCCCAACAACGCCTGCGCCTCAACTGCAAACTCCATCGGCAATTCCTTAAACACTTCCTTGCAAAAACCATTGACGATCATCGATACCGCGTCTTCGGCCGACAAACCGCGCTGCTGGCAGAAGAACAACTGGTCTTCGCTGATCTTGGACGTGGTCGCTTCGTGTTCGACCTGAGCCGATGGTTGCTTGACCTCGACATACGGGAAAGTATGCGCGCCGCAACGATCGCCGACCAATAAAGAATCGCACTGGGTATGGTTGCGGGCGTTTGCGGCGGATTTGGCCACCTTGACCAAACCGCGATAGGTATTCTGCGCGCGGCCCGCGGAAATACCCTTGGACACTATCGTGCTACGGGTATTTTTGCCGATGTGTATCATCTTGGTGCCGGTGTCGGCTTGCTGCAGGTTGTTGGTCAAGGCGACCGAGTAAAACTCGCCGACCGAATCGTCGCCCAGCAACACACAGCTCGGGTATTTCCAGGTAATCGCCGAGCCGGTTTCGACTTGGGTCCAGGATACCTTGGAGTTACGGCCGCGGCATTCGGCGCGCTTGGTGACGAAATTGTAGATGCCGCCCTTGCCGTCCTTGTCGCCCGGATACCAGTTTTGCACGGTCGAATATTTGATTTGCGCGTTATCCAGCGCCACCAGTTCCACGACCGCCGCATGCAGCTGATTTTCGTCGCGCATCGGCGCGGTGCAGCCTTCCAGATAGGACACGTGCGAGCCTTCGTCGGCGATGATCAAGGTTCTTTCGAACTGGCCGGTGTTGGCGGCGTTGATGCGAAAATAGGTCGACAACTCCATCGGGCAGCGTACACCTTTCGGAATGTAGACAAACGAACCGTCGGTAAAAACGGCGGAATTCAACGCGGCGAAGAAATTGTCGCCGGGCGGCACTACGGTGCCGAGATATTGCTTGACCAGCTCCGGATAATCGCGCAGGGCTTCGGATATCGGACAGAAAATCACCCCGGCTTCCTTCAGTTTACCTTTGAAGGTAGTGGCCACCGAGACGCTGTCGAATACCGCGTCAACGGCGATGCCGGCCAGACGTTCCTGTTCGTCCAATGGAATGCCCAGTTTTTTATAAGTTTCGAGCAACTCGGGATCGACCTCGTCCAGGCTTTTCGGGCCTTCTTTCTTGGATTTCGGCGCCGAGTAATAGCTGATCGCCTGATAATCGATAGCATCGATCTTTAACTGCGCCCAATCGGGCTCAGCCATGGTTTGCCAATGGCGAAAGGCTTTCAAGCGATATTCGAGCATGAATTCAGGCTCGTTCTTGACCTTGGACAGACGGCGGATCACGTCCTCGTCCAATCCCGGAGGAAAAGTATCGGCCTCCAGCTCGGTCACAAAGCCTTGCTTGTATTCCTGGCTGATCAGATGTTCGATTTCTTGCGCGGTTGCAGACATAGTCGTTCTTTCAATGAAAATTAACGGTACAAGCGGCTGACGGGAATAAAAACCTCGTCCGGCTGCTTAAAAGGCATAATCATGTCCGCCAACGTGACGGATTCCAGTGCAAGGGCAATTTTTTCATTGACCAAGTGCCAGTTACCCTGAATCCTGCAACCACTGGCCTGCTCACAACCCTTATGAGATGCCGAGCATTCGGTCAAGGCGATGGGACCTTCCAAGGCACTGATGACTTCCGCGACGCTGATCCGTTCCGGCTCCTTGGCAAGCATATAGCCCCCCTTGGCGCCGCGGCAGGAAGACAATACGCCGGCTTTAACCAGCGTCTTCAGCACCTTACTGACGGTCGGCGGTGCGATCCCGGTTTTTTCGGCGAGCTCCAAAGCCCCTTGCTTCCGCCCCTGATCGCGGGCAATGACACTTAAAATCACCGTGGCATAATCGGTCAATTTACTCAGTTTCAACATGATACGTCCTCAATTGGGACCATTCTAGTCCTAATTAATTACCAAGTAAAGTACTTGGTTATTGATTTCGCAAAACCGCAAAAAAACGGATAAACCCAACCCTATCCATGCTGCATTCTGTAGAGACATTTTTCAGAGGACTTCGCCATCGGTGGCCAATTGTTGTATAAAGACCCACACAAGCATTACCGCCGGGCCATTAACCCTAATAACAATACTGAAGAATGCGTGGTGAAAGCATTCATCGATCGAAAAATCATGCGCATCACACACCTAAATAGATCATTGACCACCAAGCTGTTGGCAGCGATTTTCGTGCCGCTACTTTTTGCGATCGCAACGGACGCCGGCGCCGATACGCCCACCAGCAACCCCGATATATCCCAGGCCGTCAGTGCAATCGTCGAGAGCAAACACCACCCCTTGCTCGTCAACGCAGATTTTTCCGCGCAATCCCTGCAACTCAGCAATCTTTACCAAGCCAACGACTTCCAGTTGCTATGGTTTGCAACCCCCCAGGCTCAATCCAACATCGAAACCGCCCTGGCATTGCTGGCGAATGCCGGCGCCGATGGACTCGATGCCAAGAATTACGACGCCGACACGCTGAAACAACAAATCCAAATCGCCTCGAGCCTGCCACCGAATGCGGCGACCGAGCT
>JAQTYP010000476.1 GCA_028688235.1 Methylomonas sp. | reverse complement strand
CTGCATGACGCTGGCATCCCGGCATAGAGCAATACCAGTAATCTGGGGAGCCATTGCCGCTTTTGCATTTTTGAATACGCTTGCCGTGGTATTCGGTGCCGCAATTGCCAGTTGGTTGCCGGAATATATTGTCGCGGCAACGGTGGCGATACTGTTTGCCGGTTTCGGTCTGAATGGCTTGTTGAATCACGACGAAGATGAAGACGAAGAGGTGGTAGAAAAAAGCGGGCACGGAATCTTCTTTACGACCTTTTTATTGATTACCGTGGCGGAATTCGGCGACAAGACTCAATTGGCCGTCGTGGCGTTCAGCAGCACGGCGTCGCCGCTTGCCGTATGGATAGGTTCTACGTTGGCATTGACGTTTACGTCAGGACTGGGGGTTTGGGCTGGACGTACGGTATTGCAACGCATTCCGTTGACCTTATTGCATAGAATTAGCGGCCTGATTTTTTTGGTTTTGGCTGGTTTTGCCGGATTTAGGGCTTATGAGAGCTGGTCGGCAACCGGGATGGAGTGGATGTTTTAACATCCGGAATTTCAGATGTAAGGGGTTCCGGCATGATGAGCTACCGTTATCGTTGGCAGGATTTATTGGCGCTGCTCGGTTTGGCGCTGGTTTACGCCGCAGTTGCGAAGGTCGTACTGAGCCACTTTTCGGAAGCCGGTAACGTCACGCTGATCTGGTTTTCCGGCGGCATCGCTCTTTCGGTGCTGTTGATCAATGGCCTGAAGTATTGGCCGGGCATTTTCGTCGGTGCGTTTGTAGCCGGTTCGAGCGTAGGCGATCCCTTCTGGATGTCGTGCATCATCGCGATCGGTAATACGTTGGAATCGGTGATTGCGGCGTGGTGGTTGAGCCGCACCGCCCAGTTTTCGAACGCATTGAATCGGCCATGGCATTTTTTCCGCCTGACTTACGTTGCCGCTTGCTGCTCGCTGATCAGTGCGGCATTGGGATCGTGGGCAATTTGGTGGGGCGATGGCCTTCCCGCAAGCGCCCTGCCTTACGCCATGTTGCATTGGTGGATGGCCGACGTGTTCGGCATCGTATTCACAACCCCCGTTCTGTTGATTTGGCGCCGCTGGCCCCGTGAATGGTTCAGGCCGGCGCGGCTGTTCGAAACCCTGGCGTTTATCGGCTTTTGCCTGTTTTTTGGCCAACTGGTTTTTCTGGAGCTATTTCAGTTCGGGTTTGGCAAGCTCGCCCATGGCTATTGGCTGTATCTGGGGGTGACTTGGGGAGCATTGCGCTTCGGACGCCACGGCGTGATGCTGGTGTCCTGTATCGTCGTCGTGTTGGGTTTGTTCGGCGCGGCTCATCACCGCGGATGGTTTGCCGACGATTTTCAGCAAACCGGCATGCTGAATTTCTGGTTTTATACGGCTATTTTGTCGTGGACCGGGACTCACCTCGTTTTAACGCTGCAAAGCAACTTAGTCTACGCGCAAGGCCTACGGTCCAGCAGGCGCCGGCTGCAAGCCATCATCGATGCGTCGCCTATACCGATTGCGCTGAATAACGGTACGCGGCAGATTACCTTATTGAATCCGGCCTTTATCAGAACCCTGGGTTATACCCTGGATGACATTCCGCATCTGGAAGATTGGTGGCATAAAGCCTATCCCGACCCGGATTATCGGCAATCGGTCAAAGACCAGTGGCGGGAGAGATTGGAACAGGCTAAACAGACCGGTCTCCCTTTCCAGGCTTTTCAAAATGCAGTGCAGTGTAAAAACGGAGAAATTCGGTATCTGATGGTGGGGGCGGGGCCGCTGGAAGGGGCGGGCGAAAACGAGTATATGGTGACATTGATGGATATGACCGAACAGGTTGCCGCGCACAAGGCGCTATCCGATTCCAATGTGCTGTTGCAAACGATATTGGAGACTTTGCCGCTACGGGTGTTCTGGAAAGACAAGCGTTTGCGCTATTTGGGAGCCAACAGCCTGTTTGCGCGGGATGCAGGTGTAGAATCGGTGGACGAATTATTGGGTAAGAGCGACCGGGAGCTCGATAGGGATGGGGGCTTGTCCGGGTATCAGGTTGAAGATCAATTGATCATCGAAAGCGGCCAGGGCAGGGTGGGCTACGAAGAACCTCTTACGCTGCCGGACGGCGAAAGAATATGGCTGCGCAGTTCCAAGCTGCCCCTGCGAAACGGCGAACAGGAAGTGATAGGCGTTTTGGGCATGTACGAAGACATCACTCTGCAAAAACGTATCGACGATCAGTTGTTGTGGCGCACGGCTTTTCTGGAAACGCTGCTGGAGGCTACTCCGGACGGCATACTCGCGGTGGATGCCGATGGCAATAAACTGCTGCAAAATCAACGTCTGATCAAATTATGGGAAATACCGGACGAGATAGCCCGGCAGGCCGACGACAGCGTGCAACTCGAATTTGTCAAAAATCAAACCAAAGATCCGCAGCAGTTCTTGGAGAAGGTGCTCTATCTTTATGCGCATCCGGACGAAACTTGCAGCGATGAAGTCGTGTTGAAGAACGGTACCATTCTGCAACGTTTTTCAGCGCCCGTGCAGGATAGGATGAGACATTGTTACGGCCGAATCTGGTATTTCACCGATGTCACGGACATGCGCGAAGCCGAGCGCAGTATTAGGTTGCAGGCGTTCTATCAACGATCCTTGCTGGATAATTTTCCATTCATGGTTTGGTTGAAAGACAGGGATAGCCGTTATCTGGCGGTCAATAAAACCTTCGCCGAGACATGGGGTGTCGATACCGGGAATGTGATAGGCAAGACCGATTTCGACATTTTTCCATTAGAGCTCGCCAAAAGTCATCGCGAGGCCGATCAGGCCGTCATAGAGAGCCGGCGGCAACAAAATCTCGAGGAACAAGCCGAGATAGGCGGGCGGCGAGGCTGGGTGGAAACCTATAAAGCCCCGCTGATCGATGAAAGCGGTGAGGTGTTGGGTACGGTGGGCTTTTCTCGCGATATCAGCCCGCGCAAGGAGGCGGAAGACGCCATCAATCTTGCGGCCTTGGTGTT
>JAQTYP010000051.1 GCA_028688235.1 Methylomonas sp. | reverse complement strand
AGGTAGTCTTTTTCGCCGTCCGCGTTAATCGCTTCCAGCGTCCAGATTTTTCGGTCTTCGCCATAGACCGGAATCAACAAAGCATCCGTCCAGCCGCGTTGTAGCCATGCGCCACGCTTGACCAATGGGCCGAAATCAACGGCTTTCTTGATCGCGTAAGGGTGTTGCTTCGGATCGCCGCCAGCCGCCGCCAGGATGTCGGCCGCCAGTTTTGCCGCCGCTTCATGCTGGCGCAACTCTTCGGCTTGGCGTTGTTGGCGTTCGACTTCAATCCGTTGCTTGAAGGCCGCCCGCTCTTCGGCGGTGTAGGTGCGTTCGATTTCAATTTGCCAATGCTCATCTAAGCCGGTGGAGAAATCACCGAACACGCCGCCGCGCAAGTCATCGAACAATTTGCACCATCCGGCATCATCGCCCCGTTTCTTGTCGTAACCGGGGAAACGGTGCATCTTGCCGGGGTGGATCGTGTCCGGCGGTTGCAAGCCGTGGGCCTGTATCGCGGTTTTGAAGAATTCGACGGCATTAGCCATGCAGCACCCCCACGAAAAACAACCAAGGGGCTAGGCGGTAAATAGTCGCTTTGATGCGGCATCCGACCGGGTTAAAATGACATTCGTGAAATGATTTTGAAGCCGCTTGGGGTTCGCCTACCCCGGTGGCTATTTTTTTGTTTGTCATCCTGCCCCCTTACGCCGCGCTTTCGGTTGCAAGTTGATCGATCAGGGCGCGGATGTCCTCTACCTTCCATGCCGTTGTTCTGGCCGACAGTTTTACGCTTTTTGGAAAGCGGCCATCTTTGACGCCCTGCCACCAAGTAGACTTGGAAACGGGGATAAGCGCCGGGGTTGGTGGTTCGGCTTTGGCATTGCCGATAATTTGCGGTAGGCGTAAATAGCCGGTTGGGGGTAGTTGGTCGGTGCTGGACGTAGCCATAGTTTTTAGACCTCCTTCGGTCGTCAGTGGACTATAGCTAAGACATTATTCACATATTCGTCGGTTTTTCTCCTACTTTTTCGATTGTTTCACACGATGTTTCACAAGATAGCAATATTCTGTAGTTATTTTATAGTTATTTTTCACTATTTTTCATTTTTTCCATTTTGGAAATAGTATTTTTCTTTATTGCGTCACAATTACCCTGTCCGTTTAAACGGTATCACTTGCGCTCCGGCTTTCAGGCTGTCCAAGTAATCGGCCCAGCTTTGCATCATCTTTTTGCGCTCGGCAAGGTGCGCCGTGCGGTTGTAGGCGCGTCCGTTTGGATCGCGTACCGCGTGGGCTAGTTGATGCTCGATAAAGTCGGGCCTAAAGCCCAGCACTTCATCAAGAATCGTTCTAGCCAGCGCCCTAAAGCCGTGTACGCTGGTTTCGTCCTTATCAAAGCCCATGCGCCGCAAGGCCGCCAATAAAGCAACATCCGACATAGGCCGGGAACCGTTCGGCGTTCTGGCGGATGGAAATACATAGCGTCCGTGGCCGGTTGCCGCGTGGAGTTCTTGCAGGATCGACAATGCTTGCGTTGCCAAGGGGACAATATGCGCCGTGTCGGTTTTGGTGACGGTGTAACGCCATTCCGCCGCTTCCAGGTCAAAATCCTTCCATTCGGCTTGTCTCAACTCACCAGGACGCACAAAAAACAAAGGGGCCAGCTTTAACGCGCATTGCACAGTGAAGGTGCCTTGGTAGGCATCAATCGCCCGCAACAATTCGGCTACCTGTTTCGGTTCAGTAACAGCGGAAAAATGGCCGCCCTTGACCGGCGGCAATGCGCCTTTCAAATCGGCGGATATATCGCGCTCGGCTCGCCCGGTGGCAATTGCATAGCGGAATATTTGCCCGCAATTCTGTAAAGCCCGGTGTGCGGTTTCCACCGCGCCGCGTTCTTCAATGCGCCGAAGTGCCCCCAGCAATTTGGGGGCATCTATGCCGCGAATGGGGGCATTTCCCAGCCAGGGGAAAATATCCCTTTCTAATCGGCGAATAATCCGGTTGCCGTGGTTTTCTACCCAGCTTGCCGCGTTCTTGGCGAACCATTCACGCGCCACCACTTCAAAAGTATCAGTATCGGCTACTTGTGCTGCTTTCATCGCCTTGCGGGTTTCGCCGGGGTCAGCTCCATCAGCCAGCAATTTACGGGCTTCATCCCGTTTGGTTCGAGCTTCCTTCAAGCCGGTTTCCGGGTAGACGCCAAAGGCAAGCCGCTTTTCCTTTCCGCCGAAACGGTATTTCATGCGCCAGTATTTAGCGCCGTTGGGCATCACTTCAAGGTAAAGGGATTTTTCATCAGCCAGTTTGTAAGCCTTGTCTTTGGACTTGGCATTTTTGCATTTTGGGTCGGTTAGCATGATCGTTACTCCATTCAACAATGACGCGGCTTACAGGGTGTTTGGGGGCATCTGGCTTGATGCTTTGAGCGCATGCCCCCGTATATGCCCCCAAAATTGCTTGGATGTGGGGGCATTTTCCCGGATGTCGTTGGACGAAGTATAAACGAAAAAGCCCGCATGGTGCGGGCTTCGTGGACTTTCTCGGACTAACTTGGATGGTGAATTGGTGGAGGCGGCGGGGATTGAACCCGCGTCCGCAAGCACTCCGCCACAAGCTCTACATGCTTATCCCGCGCTTTTAATTTAACTGTTGACTACCCGTCGGGCCAAGAGGATCAACAGCGATTTCGATTGGATTTAGCGCTTCAGGCTCCGAACTAAGCCCTGGCGCGATCTTATGTACTATGATCCCTGAGCGCTCCCCGAAAGGAACTCCAGACGCATAAGTACATCTGGTCAGAGAAGTGGTGCAGGTTTTAAGCTGCTAAGGCCACTGAGTAGTTTTCGTCGTTTGCGAATACTTTTTTTCAGTAGGTTTTACGAGCTGTACTGTGCTCGGCATGCACCTGAGGTTTTGCTACCCACGTCGAAGCCATGTCGCCCCCAAGTGAGCGCATTTTAACGAATATCGAAAAAGTTGTCTCAATTATTTTTTGAAATCAATCGACTTTTATTGTTTTAACAAAGGTTTGACGGCCATCGAAAATTTTTGCCGGGCTATATCTCCCACAATGCCGGTATAGCTGGCTTGCAAGTATAAATCGACGCCGCAGACCCTTGCTATCATCGAACAACGACCGCTAATCGCGAAGTCTTGGCCCTGCAGTCTATAGGTCAGCGGCACGCAGTCGTTGCGAATGATGGGACCAACGACGACGAAGTCTATGCGCCGGTCGAAGGCGTCATAGAGTAACGTGTCCGGCAACAGGCTCAATGTCGCCAGCAGGATTTTGTCGTCGTCACCTATACATCCATAAATTCGACATTGGCATTGTTGCAAATCCTTTAGCAGTAGCGCGGCCAATTGCCGGGTGTCGCAGCGGTTGTCTGTGGCTAGGCGAAGGATGTCTAAGCCGTGAAATTGTTTCATTCGGATGAAGACCTGAGGGATGCCATAGTCATAAAAATCCCGCCATTATAGAAGCTTTACAAACAATTTGAGCCAATACCCCCTTGGCTGGGTGCGATTCAATGAGGCGCAAAAAAAAAGAAACGCTGCGCGAAGCCGATTTAAAGTCGGCTCTCGGCCCGACAGCCGAATTTCTTTCTTTTGCGCGACCTCGGCAACTGCTCCATGCGTTGCCCTACCTCCTGCATCCCTGCAGTCGAAAAGAAAGAAACCAAAGAAAAGGCCGCCCCGATACCGCCTGATTCCTGCGCTTTTACGAAAACCATCCAGGGTTTTCGCCCTGCGGGCCAGCCTATCGGCTCTTCAAATTTGCTCCAGGCAAATTTGTCGCTTTTGTCGAGGTTTTCCCGAAGGGGATTCCCAGCCCCGTTCGGATTCTACAATTAGCCTGCCTTACATCCTTTTCTGGCATTGCACCTCGACCCGGATTATCCTGTCCGTCAGCGGAACTGCCGTCCGCTGACAACCGCCAAACAATGCAATTTAGGCGGCTGTTTATGGCCTATCAAGAGGAAAATCCTATGTCACAATTATTAGAAAAAAATCAGGAAGCACCATTTTTCCGTGCAATGAATCAGGACAATCAAATGATTTACTTGTCCGACTATCGGGACGAAAAAATTGTCGTGTTGTACTTCTACCCCAAGGACGATACGCCGGGCTGCACGATAGAAGCCAATGACTTTACTGCATTGGCGAATGAATTCTCCGCACTCGATACCGTTATCATAGGCGTCAGCAAAGACGACTGCGCAAGCCACCGTGCCTTTATCGGCAAATACGGCCTGAATGTGCAACTATTGGCCGACACTTCCAGCGAGCTATGCGACAGCTACGGTGTCTGGCAGGAAGTCGAGAAGGACGGCGTCAAAAAATGGAAAATCGTCCGTTCGACCTTCGTGATCGGCAAGGACGGCAAGTTGATCGAGGCAATGTACGCCGTCAATCCGGAGGGCCACGCCCAGGCGGTACTGGATATGCTCAAGACCATGAACGGCTAATCGAACAATGCGGACCAAGTATCGTAGTCGCTTGGTCCGCATTTATGCTGTTAGTTGTCTTTCGCCAAACGCTGCACGATCAGGCTCCCTATCATATCGCCTTCGACATTGACCATGGTACGGAAAGTATCCAGCAAGCGATCGATAGGCAGCAAAATAGCGACGGCTTCGGCCGGCAATCCCACCGACTGCAAGACCATCACCAGAGTCACCATGCCGGCACTCGGAATGCCGGGGGCGCCGATTGCCGCCAACATGGTCGTAAAAAATACGATCAACTGTTGGGCCAGATCCAACTCTATGCCGGCCAAATTGGCCACAAACAAGGCCGCAGAGGCTTCGTACAGCGCCGTGCCGTCCATGTTGGCCGTAGCGCCCAACGGAATCACGAATCCGGCGATGCTGGGCTTGACGTGCAAATGCTGCTCCGCACAACGCAAGGTTACCGGTAAAGTCGCCGAACTCGAACTGGTAGCAAAAGCAGTCACCAAAGCCTCGCGCGCGCCTAGAAAAACCTTTAACGGCGACATTCTCGCGATCAAAAACAACAGTAACGGCAATATCACGAAGCCATGAAATAAGATCGCTCCCAACACCACAAAGACGAACTGGGCCAGACTACCCAATACGCCCATATCCTGAGTAGCCAACAACCGGGTCAACAAAGCCAAAATCCCGAACGGCGCCAGCCGCATGATCCAGCCGACCATGCGCAACATCAATTCCAGCCCCTCCTGCAGCAACTGTAAAATATTGCGGTAGCGGTCGCCGCCAATCACGATGGCAATCCCCAACAGCAATGCAAACATCACGATTGCCAGCACATTGCCTTGCGCCAAGGCCGCAAACGGATTAACGAACAGACCATGCAGAAAACCGGCGATAAAATCGGCAAAGCTCATCTGTTTGGCGGCGATATCTTGATTGGCGCCCTGAAACAGATCCAGGCTTAAACCTTTGCCGGGGTGAAACCAATTGGCAGTCAGCAAGGCCAATAAAACAGCGACACCCATGGACAACACGAAAAACCCCAGCGTCGAAATCCATACCCGATGCAGTTGACTATGTTGCCGTAGATTGGCGACCCCGACCGCAATGGACGTAAACACCAGAGGTATCAGTACCATCTTCAATAAATCGATGAACAAATTCCCGACCAAACCGCATAAATAGAGGCCTTGCCTGACGCCTTCGGTTTGCTGGCCCAAACGGGCGAACAACAAGCCAAAACCAATGCCCAGCAGTGCGCCGAGAAAAATTTGACTGTTTAATGAAATGCGCACACTCCCCCCGTAACATCGATACTATTGAGTCCAATAACTGCAGTCTAACCACGAAAAACGCAATACGCACGCATTAAATGTCTGTTGCAGTGGTTTTCCGCTCACCATTTGGGTAGCGAGCCGAAGTTGGCCGCCATTCGAAAATGTTCGTGCATTTCGCGGACAAAATGATTTTGCCAGATTCGCGTCTAACGACAGAAATTCAGTAGAATGGGCGACTATGAACACAACGACAACCGACTTCGAAACTTGCTTGTGCGGTTCAGGCATGGCCTATTCCGCTTGCTGCGGGCTTTATCATCGCGGTGAATCACTTCCCGGCACAGCCGAACAATTGATGCGTTCGCGCTTTAGCGCCTATGCCCGGCGCGATGTCGATTATCTGCTGACCAGTTGGGACGCCGGCAAACGTCCTGCAAACATAGACTTTTCCCGGGAAACGGCGGTATGGCAAAAGCTGCAAATCGTCGACTGCAAAAAAGGCTCCACCAAAGACAACAAAGGCATCGTCGAATTCAAAGCCTTTTACAACCTGGATGGCGAGGATTATTTCATGCACGAAATCAGCCGCTTCGTAAAAAGCGGTGGGCGCTGGCAATATTTGGACGGCACCATCAAGGCCGCCGGCAAGGTCACAGTAGATGCGAACGCCGGCCGCAATGCCTTATGCAGTTGTGGAAGCGGCAAAAAATTCAAACGTTGCTGCGGACGCTGAACACACTGTCTATAACCGCTGCAAGACTTGCAAGACTTCTTCTACGTGGTTCTTGACCTTCACTTTGCGCCATTCGTGAACCAACACGCCGTTTTCGTCGATTAAAAACGTGCTGCGTTCTATGCCCCGCACCTGCTTGCCGTACATGTTTTTCATCTTGATCACGTCGAACAATTGGCAAAGCTGTTCATCCTGATCCGACAG
The DNA here is from genome assembly GCA_028688235.1 of Methylomonas sp. Classification (GTDB taxonomy): domain Bacteria; phylum Pseudomonadota; class Gammaproteobacteria; order Methylococcales; family Methylomonadaceae; genus Methylomonas. The sequence goes on along the minus strand of JAQTYP010000051.1, from coordinate 5,695 downwards.
CAAATCGAAAGGAAAACTCTGTTTACATTTAAACCCTTCGTGCATTTTGACGCTATCGCGGGAAATACCCAAAATAGCGGCATTAAGCGTTTCGAACTGCTGAATATTGTCGCGAAAGGCCTGGCCTTCCTGGGTGCAACCCGGCGTATTGTCCTTGGGGTAAAAATACAGAACGAGTTTTTTACCCCTAAAGTCGGCAAGCGCCAGCGTTTTTTCGCCGGTGGCCGGCAATTGAAAATCGGGAACGACAGCCCCAAGAGTTACGGTAGTCATGTTTTTAACGTTTAATGGGTTCAAGTATGGCATCGATATTCGAATTGTCGCAGAAGTCCAAAAACTCCTCGCGTAGCGACAAAATGCGCACATCGGGCGGCACCAACAAGGTAAATCGCGTCGAAAAAATCTTATGACTGAACAGCGCCGCAGGGTGCAGACTCGCTTCGATTTCGTCGATGACGATACCGCGATCAAGCAAAAAAGACATCACGTCGAACAGCAGGTCTTTTTTCTCCATCGAGATCGTTTCCAAGGTATAAGGTACCCCTTCGGGTAGCGTCGCGACGGCAGACTTGGGAGGCCGCAATAGACTCACCTGAATTTGAAATCGAGCGCCCAGGCTCTCTACCAAACCCTCCAATTTAGCGACATGATTCCAATTGCCGTCGACCAGGATATAAGCCGAGGTAATTTCAGTCAGACTAGAAGTACAGAACTCCAGAATGCTACAGTGACAGTCACTGATAGCCGACAGCAGTTCGGCAATAAACCCATCCGTTTTGTTTCCCAAAACTGTAATCGCAAGCTGCATAAGAAGAGGCCCCATCGTTTTGGCCGCAAGTGTAACACCGATTGCTGAAAACATTAACGCTAGGCTTCATCCAGGCTCGCGCTTTTGGGTTTAAGTTTGCCAATGCGTTCCAGTTACCCGACCCTCGGCTCATCATTCATGCAGCAAACACGACAAAAATGATTTAAACAACGCTTTGGTAAACACTTATCAGGCTTGAACTTATTGCCAAACCCCGCTTGGCACAGACTTTTTCGGGTTGACTTTTAGGAAAAAATCCTTCAATTTAAGCCGCTGGTTTGGCTACCCAACGCCGCCTTCATCCACCGATGAAGCGCCAAGGTGGTCATCCAAACTTAAGAGCTTTAACACTAATATTAGTCTTAACAAACAAAAAACGTACTCTGACTTTTTAGCAGATTACCGGGAGGAAACATATGAAGCCTGTAAAAAACTGGCTGCTTGCTTCAACGATAGCAACTATTCTGGCTACACCTGCAGTGACCACTGCTAATAGCGATATTGAAAAACTGACTCAAAACCCCGCCAACTGGGCAAGCTGGGGTGGTGATTATGCCGGTACTCGCTATAGCAAACTGTCTCAAATCAACACTCAAAACGTAAAAAATCTGCAACCAGCCTGGTCTTTCTCTACCGGCGTTCTGCGTGGTCACGAGGGCGGCCCCTTGGTTGTGAACGGCGTGCTGTATGTTCACACTCCTTTCCCTAACACCGTATACGCGATCGACCAAAAAACCCAATCCGTGATCTGGGAATTCACCCCGACTATGGATGCTGATGTCACCATCCCTGTAATGTGCTGCGATACCGTTAACCGCGGCCTGGCTTACGGCGACGGCAAAATCTTCCTGCAACAATCCGATACCGTTCTGACCGCTTTGGACGCCAAAACCGGTAAACGCGTGTGGAGCGTGCAAAACGGCGACCCGAAACTGGGCATGACCAACACCAACGCGCCTATCGTCGTTAAAGACAAAGTCATCACCGGTATTTCCGGCGGCGAATTCGGTGTGCGCGGCTTCCTGGCGGCTTACGACACCCGTACCGGCCAATTGGCGTGGAAAGGCTACAGCATGGGCCCTGACAAAGACACCCTGATCAAACCGGGCAAATCCACCACCTGGCAAGACGGCAAAGTCACTCCGCTGGGTCCCGAGTCCAGCTTGGCTACCTGGAAAGGCGACCAATGGAAAATCGGCGGCGGCACCACTTGGGGCTGGTACTCCTACGATCCCAAACTGAACCTGGTCTATTACGGTTCAGGTAACCCTTCTACCTGGAACCCGGTACAACGTCCAGGCGACAACAAATGGTCCATGTCTTTGTGGGCGCGTGACGCCGACACCGGTGAAGTCAAATGGGTTTACCAAATGACTCCACACGACGAATGGGACTACGACGGCATCAACGAAACCGTTCTGGTCGACCAAGAAGTTAAAGGCAAAATGCATAAAACCATCGTGCATTTCGACCGTAACGGCGTAGGCTACACCCTGGACCGCGAAACAGGCGAACTGTTGGTAGCAGAAACTTTCGACAAATCCGTCAACTGGCTGACCCATGTCGACATGAAATCCGGCCGCCCACAAGTCGTGCCTGAATTCTCTACCGAACACAACGGCGAAGACGTCAACACCGTAGGCACTTGCCCTGCTGCGTTGGGAGCCAAAAACCAACAACCTGTTTCCTACTCTCCACAAACCGGCCTGTTCTATATCTCAGGCAACCACTTGTGCATGGAGTACGAACCGTTCGAAGTTAGCTACACCGCAGGTCAACCCTATGTCGGTGCGACTCTGAACATGATGCCAGCTGGCGCCGACGTCATCACCGGCAAAAAAGATGGCAGCACCAACCTGGGCCAATTTACCGCTTGGGACGCCAAAACCGGCAAAATCGCTTGGTCCAACAAAGAACAATTCTCTGTATGGTCGGGTTCAGTGGCTACCGCCGGCGGCGTCGTTTTCTACGGCACTCTGGAAGGTTATCTGAAAGCCGTCGATGCTAAAACCGGTAAAGAATTGTACAAATTCAAAACCCCATCAGGCATCATCGGCAACGTCAACACCTGGGAATTCGAAGGCAAACAATACGTCGGCGTTCTGTCGGGTATCGGTGGCTGGGCGGGCATTGGTATCGCCGCCGGCCTGGACACGGGTGACTCCTCTTCCAACACCGAAGGTTTGGGCGCTGTAGGTGCATACAGAAGCTTGAACTCTTACACCAAGTTGGGTGGTACACTGACTGTATTCGCTCTGCCGGACTAATATCCAGCTTCCGTTGGATTAACGTCGGACAGGCCTTGGCCGAGCAATCGGCCAAGGCTTTTTTATGTACCAAAGTAAAGGAATCTGCAATGAAAACATCCCTGACAGTTTCTAAAGTCCTGTTCATGACAGGCTTGGCCGCATCGAATCTGAACGCTTACGCCGAAGATAAATTCAGAGTCTGCGAAGACCCTGTCAATCCTCCCTACTCCACCAAGGAACTGACTGGATACGAAAATAAAATCGCCGCTTTATTCGCGGGGCAATTAGGTCAGGAACTGGAATATACCTGGCTTCCGGAGCGCATAGGCTTCATCCGAAATACCTTGAAGGCGGAGAACGAAGACGGCAAGGGTTTCAAATGCGATGTGGTCATGGGCGTTCCGGCCGGCTATGACCTGACGGAAACGACCAAGCCTTACTTCCATTCGACCTATGTTTTGCTGATTGCCAGAAACCGAGGCTGGGATGATATCAGCGATGCCACCCAATTAACCCAGCTACCGCCGGCAAGACAGGAAAAACTAAAAATAGCAATGTTCGACCGGGGCCCGGGTACCACGTGGCTGCAGAAAAACGGCCTACTGGAACAAGGCGTTCCCTATCAGACGATGACCGGGGACGGCGAACATAATGTCGCGATGCAAATCGACGATGATCTGCGCAAGGGCGCCATCGACATGGTGATACTCTGGGGGCCGATGGCGGGCTTCATCCAATCGCAAAGCCCAGCAGGTAGCTATATCGCAATACCGATGCAGTCGTCTCCTGGCATGAAGTTCGACTTTTCCATCGCGATGGGCGTACGCCAGGGGGATGATGCCCGGAAAAAACAACTCGATGAACTGATAGAGCGAAATTTGCAGGAAATTCAAGCCATCATAGGCAGTTATCAGATTCCCCTGCTGCCTATTCCGCGGCTGAACCGTCCAAAAAGGATGACGATGACTAGTTCGTCATCGGACTTTATGCGCGTCGGCCAAATATAGCGATGAAGTGGGCAAAACGTCCGGCATTTTCTTCGCTCAATTGAGACCAATCGAAACGCCAGCGCCAATTTCCCTGCGTGGTGCCTGGCGTATTCATTCGGTGAGCCGCCCCCAATCGCAACACATCCTGCATAGGAATCACCGTCAGATTGGCAGCAGACCCCAAGGCGGCGTGAATCAAGGCGTCAGGCATAGGCATGCTGGACCAGCCCAAATAATCATAAACCCTATGTTTATCCGCATCGTTCAGGCTTTCGAACCAACCCAGCGTCGTATCGTTATCGTGCGTACCGGTGTAAGCGACGCAGTTATGCGAAAAGTTCATCGGTAAATAAGGGTTATCCGGATGCCCGTCGAACGCAAATTGCAGAATTTTCATGCCCGGCAGATCATAATCGTCGCGCAACATCTCGACCTCCTCGGTAATGATCCCTAAATCCTCGGCCACCAATGCCAGGCCCGGAAATTCGATCTGTATCGCATTCAACAACTCATCGCCCGGCGCCTTGACCCAGCGGCCGTTGACGGCGGTGTCTTCGTTGGCAGGTATTTCTCAAGCCGCTTCCAGGCCACGGAAATGGTCTATGCGCAGTATATCGAACATTTCATACTGACTCTTGATGCGATCCAGCCACCACCCGTAATTGGTCTTGCGCAAGTAATCCCAATCGTAATGCGGATTGCCCCAACGCTGACCGGATTCGGAAAAATAATCCGGCGGCACCCCGGCTACGACCTCCATTTCCCCGGACTTATTCAGTTTGAAAACTTCGCGGTTGGCCCAAACATCCGCGCTATCGTAAGACACGAAGATAGGGATGTCGCCGAACAGTAGCACGCCTTTTTCGGCCGCATAGGCTTTCAGCTCGTGCCACTGTTCGAAGAACACATATTGCTCGAACTTGATACCCGAGATGACGTCCTTCAACAAGCCTCTGGACTCTTTCAACGCCTGAGGTTGCCGCTGTTTCAGCGCATCGGGCCATTGATTCCAGGATTTATGCCCGAATACATTACGCAGCGCGATAAATAAGGCAAACTCCTCCAACCAGCCAACGTGCGTCTGACAAAAGGCGTTGAAATCCTGCAATTCGGCCTTGGTGGCCCGCCGCTGAAAACCATAATAGGCCTTGCTGATCACGCAGTTTTTCCAAAAGACATCGCCGCGCTGACAATCGGAACACTGCTCTCCCTTGGCTATCCAGCCTTTTTTGTACAACCATTCGATATTGATAAACGCCGGATTACCCGCATGTGCGGACAGACACTGGTAAGGCGAACCATCTCCATGCGGCATGCCCAATGGCAGGGTTTGCCACACCGTAGCTCCGACATCGTGTAAAAAATTGATGAAATTGAATGCCTCTTGCCCCATATCGCCACAGTCGCCATCCCCTGGCAAAGAACTAATGTGTAGTAAAACCCCAGCACGACGTTTAGTTAAGCGAGCACTCATAGTTCCCCGTAATCAATTAAAATTCTTTACCGCGCCGCATCGCACCGCCCATCGCCGGAGCCCCGCTTCCTTGCGTGAAGGACAAGGCCAAATAAGCGGGCGGCTCTTCGCCCAACAGCCTATAAAGATTAGTCAAATTCAAGCGATATTGTTTTTCGAAGTCGCTGACGGCTTC